>JBFXIU010000053.1:0-17386 GCA_050175615.1 Porticoccaceae bacterium
GGCGGGCAGCAACTGCTGGTAGGCACCGGCTTCGTCGAGAACATCAATGGCTTTATCGGGAAGAAAACGATCGGAAATATGGCGCTCGGCCAGCTCGGCGGCCGATTTCAAAGCCGCATTGGTGAAACGCAAGCCGTGATGCTCCTCAAAGCGGGATTTGAGCCCTTTAAGAATGCGATAGGTTTCCTCGACACTGGGCTCCGGCACGTCCACCTTTTGAAAACGGCGCGAAAGCGCTCTGTCCTTCTCAAAAATACCTCGATATTCTTGATAGGTTGTCGAACCTATGCAACGAATTTTCCCAGATGTAAGCAGGGGTTTAAGCAGGTTGGAGGCATCCATAACACCACCGGACGCAGCGCCTGCGCCAATAATGGTATGAATTTCATCGATAAATAAAATAGCATGATCTATTTTTTCAAGTTCTTTAAGCAACCCTTTGAATCTTTTCTCAAAATCACCCCTATATTTTGTTCCCGCCAAAAGGGCGCCAAGATCCAGGGAGTAGACAACGCTGGCGCTGATAACATCGGGAACTTCTTTATCGACAATGCGCTTGGCAAGGCCTTCGGCAATGGCGGTTTTGCCGACGCCGGATTCACCCACCAATAGGGGGTTGTTCTTGCGCCGCCGCGACAGGATCTGACAAACCCGCTCAAGCTCTGCGGCACGCCCCACCAAGGGGTCGATCAAGCCTTTTTTGGCCTGGGCATTGAGATTGCTGGCGAATTGTTCAAGCATGCTCTCGCCAGCGGCTTCGCCCTGGGGGTGCTCGCCCTGCTGGCGCACATTTTCACCTTCGGCACTCTTATCGGCCTGATCAACGTACTTGGCAATACCGTGGGAGATGTAATTGACAATATCTATGCGGGTTACATTTTGCAGGCGGAGAAAATAAACCGCCTGACTCTCCTGCTCACTGAAGATGGCAACAAGGACATTGGCGCCCTGAACCTCGGTTTTTCCGGAAGACTGGACGTGAAACACCGCCCGTTGCAGCACCCGCTGAAAGCCCAGAGTCGGCTGGGTCTGGGTATTTTCATCATCGCTTTTGATGATGGGGGTCGTCGATTCGATAAACTCGTCGAGGTCCTTGCGCAGGGCATCAAAATTGATACCGCAGGCTCTGAGCACATCACTGGCGGAATGGTTGTCCAGCAATGCCAGCAACAGGTGCTCAACGGTCATAAATTCGTGCCGCCTTTCCCTGGCAACCCTGAAGGCATTGTTCAGGGTATCTTCAAGTTCTTTGCTAAGCATGGCTCGGACTCCAAGGGTTTGTTGACCAGACTTTGTTCGCAAGGCAAAAGGCCAGGCGATACCGCTTAATCACTGTCATCTGCAGGCTCAATTTCACATATCAATGGATGTTCATTTTCCCTGGCAAACTGGTTTACCTGGCTCATCTTGGTTTCGGCAACATCGCGGGTGAACACACCGCAAACCGCTCTTCCTTCAGTGTGAACTTTAAGCATAATTCGTACCGCAAGCTCTCTCTCCAGATGAAAGAACAATTCAAGAATGCCGACCACAAACTCCATGGGCGTGTAATCATCATTGAGCAAAACAACCTGATACATGGGCGGGCGCTTAAGCTTTGCCTTTTCCACCTCGGCAACCAGTCCATGGCCGCCCTGGTGATCATTTTCATCGCCATGATCCTTTGCACCAGCATAAATCAGCACGTTAACCATTTTCTCCACTGTAACCATAACAAGTAACCACTTATTCCTATTCTAGCGCGGGAAAAAAAATTTATCAGGGACTTAACCTGCTGTTTACTGAAAAATTAGGCTTGACTTGGACACAAAATAAAGATATTAGTTTACGGCTTGGTTTTCATGGCCATGGCCAATGCACCGAGCCAGGACATAACAATGACATAACAATTAATAAAATTCTGATTTAGGCGGAGATTTTTATGCCAAAAGGAACCGTTAAGTGGTTTAACAATGCAAAAGGCTACGGCTTCATTCTCACCGAGGACGGCAGTAACGATATTTTTGCTCACTTTTCAGCCATCAGCATGGAAGGATATAAAACCCTCAAAGCTGGCCAGGAAGTCACCTTCAACATTATCGAAGGGGAAAAGGGGCTTCACGCCACCGATATAGCTCCGGTCAGCAAGCCCCTGCCCGAACAACCCCGCAACGAATAAACCCCTTTTTTTTGCGCCATCCAGTGGCGACAGCGGCTGGGCAACACACATCTTTGTATACGACCGCATTGATCCCCACCCTACAGGGATCAATGCTCGCTCGCAGAAATCATGCCTGGACTTTTTCTGAGCTGATGTCCGTTCAGCCACAGCTTCTAATTTGCGATATCAGGTGACAACAGGCAAACGCAGACAGTGGCAAAGGATTGCTGAACCGCAATGACGTTCAAGTCTGTGATACCAGTACAAGATTCGGCGCTCCAAAGTGTCTTGGTGCAATTTCGCGGCCTCCTGGCGATTTAATTTTCAAAATTATGTACTACCTTTAAAGGGAATCTACCAATACGGAGTGGCTGTCATGAGCAATCATGTCTATAAAATAGTCGATGTTGTCGGATCATCGCCAAAATCCATTGAGGACGCCATTGAGCGCGCCATAAGCAGAAGCTCTGAAAGCCTCGAGCATATCGACTGGTTTGAAGTGGACGAAATTCGCGGGCACATCAGCGACGGCAAGATTGGCCACTACCAAGTGGCCGTAAAGCTGGGTTTCAGGCTTAACGACTAAGCAACCGCGGACATGGCTCACTAGTACTGCAACTTGGAAATGGAGCCTGTTAGGGCCTGTTAACACTCATTGAATTGCCTCTGTTGTGACTGAAAAAGCGCCAATCTCCAAAAGTAGGCGCTTTAGGCGAGGCGCGCGGAGTGAGTTTAGTGGTTCTAAATGATCGACGAGCAAAGCTTCCGCTCCTGCTCACGCCGCTCACCTACATCCATGTAGGCGACGACGAGTGGCGCTTTTTAGCCGCAACCCCCTCCACCCCAAAAAAAGGGGCTGGAGCCATTTTTGCCCCCAGCGTTGTTGGAATTCGCTTATTTGGAATGACCAAACCACGCTCATCCCGCCTAGCTGGCGGCAAAAATGGCCTCCAGCAGTGGTGATCCAATGAGTGTTAACAGACCCTGGCACTAATTTCCGGCAAGGCTCTTTGATACAACTTCATAGACGTCTGGAGACAGTTCGGCCACCGCCGCAATTTTCTGCAACTGGGCTTTCATTTTATCGGCATTCTCACTGGGGTACTTACGCCATCGGGTTAATGGCGTTAACTGGCGAGCAGCAATTTGCGGATTCAGTCTGTCGAGCTCCAATATTTTATCGGCGAGAAAACTGTAACCCGCTCCGTCCGCACGATGGAAATTAACGCTGTTTAGATTACAAAAAACACCTATCAGGGATCGCACTTTATTGGGATTGCGAATATCAAAGCTAAGGTGATCCACAAGTGCTTTGACCCGCTCAAGGCCACCGTGCGTCATCGCCCCCGCCTGTATCTGCAGCCACAGATTTACCGCCAGCGGTTCGTGGCGCCAACGATCATAGAAATGGTTTAGCGCCTGCTGTGCCAGTTTGTCGGCACCCTCTACTGAGGAATTCACCAGCGATACCAGGGCGGCGTGGCAATCCGTCATATTGTCCGCCTCAACGGCCTGAACAAAAACTCTGTTGATCATGTTCTTGTCGTCAAGCAGTGAAAGATAGGAAAGCGCCACATTTTTGAGGCTGCGGCAGGCAATTTGCCCGGATTCAGGCTGGTATGGCTCCCGAGCCTGATGTTGCTGGTAGCACTGCAACCATTCAGAGGCCAGCTCCGCAGCAAGAATGCTCCTCACTTCACAGCGAATATCGTGGATAGACCGAACATGGATAATCGCCATCTCTTCACTGAGATAAGCTTCTGTCGGCAGCGACAGCATCAATGCCGCCATAGCTTTGTCGGCACTGCTGTCACCAAGAACCGCTGTCAAAACACCGCGATAGGCATCAATCAAGCGTCTATCCAAAACGGGTTTGTCTCCGCGAACCCTGGAGGCCACCATCTCTTTGAGAATACCGGAAGCCAGCTGATTACAGGCCTCCCAGCGGTTAAAACCATCGCTGTCCGCAGTGATTTGAAACATCAGATCATCGCGATCATAGGGAAAGCCCCATTTGACCGGCGCAGAAAAACCACGAAAAAGTGAAGGAACCGGTTTTTCCATCACATTATTAAATGTCACCTGCTGTTCGGCCTCAGTAATTTCAAGGACAACCTCGGTTGCGCCATTGACACCATCGGCAAACAGGGGCAGGTCACCATCAGCGCCCAACAAACCCATTTTTACCGGTATCAGATAGGGTTTTTTATGGTCAGACTCCGCAGTGGCGCGACAGGACTGGCGAAAATTGAGTGTGTAGGTTTTGGCATCGGCGTCGTAACTGTCGCTGACACTCACCTCCGGGGTGCCGGCCTGGCGATACCAATGCATAAACTGACTGAGATCGCGACCGCTTACCGCGGCCATGCAGGCAACAAAATCCTCAATAGTCACCGCCTCACCATCGTGGAGGCTGAAGTAGAGATCAGCCCCCTGGCGAAACAGTTCTGCGCCGAGAAGCGTGTAAAGCATGCCAACCACTTCGCTGCCTTTTTCATAGACAGTGAGCGTGTAGAAATTGGCAATCTCCATGTACGACGCAGGTTGAACGGGATGCGCCATGGGACCGGCATCCTCGGCAAATTGGAGGGTGCGCAGCATATTGACATCCTGAACCCGTTTGACGACGGGAGACCCCATGTCCGCCGAGAATGTCGCGTCGCGAAACACGGTAAAACCTTCCTTAAGACTGAGCTGAAACCAGTCGCGACAGGTAACCCTGTTGCCAGACCAATTGTGAAAATATTCGTGGGCAACGATGGCCTGAATATTCTGAAAACTGGCATCCGTGGTAATTTCCGGCTTTGCGAGCACCGCGGAACTGTTAAAGATATTCAGGCCTTTGTTCTCCATGGCACCGGCATTGAAATCGTCGACGGCGACAATCATGAAAATATCGAGATCATATTCGCGGCCATAGACGTCTTCGTCCCATTTCATGGCCTTTTTCAAAGCTGCCATGGCAAAGTCACATTTGTCGAGATCCTTTTCTTCAACAAAGATCCGCAGGGAAACGTCGCGGCCGCTGCGGGTAGTGAAAGAGTCCTCAATGTGGGCGAGGTTTCCCGCCACCATGGCAAACAGATAGGCCGGTTTGGGGAAGGGATCATGCCATCGAACCCAGTGGCGGCCACCATCGAGATCCCCGGCAGCCACTCTGTTGCCATTGGCCAGCAATACGGGACAGGTGGATTTGTCAGCGATAATGGTGGTGGTAAATTCCGCCATCACATCGGGGCGATCGAGGTAAAAGGTGATTTTTCTAAACCCCTCCGCTTCGCACTGGGTACAAAATAACTGGCGGGATTTATAAAGTCCCTCAAGGGAGGTGTTTTCCTGGGGTTTTATAGTCACCTCAGACACAAAAGAGAAGCGTTGCCCAACGGGGCGATGAATACTGAGAACTTCGCCACTCTGAGTGTATTCGGTCTCCGCCAGCGGCTGACCGTCGATACTGAGGCTGACGATGCTGAGCCCTGCCCCATGCAACGCCAAAGGTGCATCGACCTGGTTTGATGCGGGATTGCGACGCATGGCAAGGGTGGCGCTAACCCGTGTTTCCACCTCGCCCAGCGCCACCCTCAAGTCGACCTTGTCGATCAGAAAATCCGGCACGCGGTACTCGTTGAGAAAAATGGTTTTCGGCTGATTGTCGCGATAGGCCATACATAAACCTCTAATACTGGCTGAGGGTCACATCCACGGCATAGGATGTGTACTTGCGAACATTAATAACACCTTTGTCAAAAATCAGGTACTGCCCTTTGATTCCAAGCAAAGTGCCTTCTACCAATGGATTTTTGTCCATGTTGAAAGAGCTCACTTTTTTCGGATATTCAATGACCGGATACTGAAAACTGACTACTTCAGCATTTTCCAGACGCTGTAACGCCTGAAGACCAAAACGCTGTTCCAGCTCTTCAAGATTTTGCTCACAACGATCAAACAGCGCGTCTCTGAATGCGGCAAGGTCGACGGGTTCAGCATCGCCTTTGAGCATGGCGCGCCAGTCTGTGCGATCCTTGACATGCTCCCTGAGGACATCCTCCACCAATCCCGATTGTTGCCGGGTTTTTACCCGCATAATCGGCAGTGCCTGGGTTGCACCCTGATCGATCCACCGCGTCGGCGTCTGACTCTCTCTGGTTATACCAACCTTGACACCGGAAGAGTTCGCCAAATAGACGATATGATCCACCATGCAGTGGCTTTCGCCCCATTCCGGCTCTCGGCATGTGCCTTCA
The DNA here is from genome assembly GCA_050175615.1 of Porticoccaceae bacterium. Classification (GTDB taxonomy): domain Bacteria; phylum Pseudomonadota; class Gammaproteobacteria; order Pseudomonadales; family Porticoccaceae; genus CAYXXZ01. Next base: position 6,385 of record JBFXIU010000053.1, read on the forward strand.
TAATAATGGCATTTTTCGGGACTCATGATACAGCTGTCGCACTGCGCCAACCTGGTAAAACAGGGGTAGCAAAAACCCTGATTAAAACTCTTGTTTGACTTGCGGCCACAGTGACAGCAATGAATTTCGCCCCGGTAACGGATGCTCAGCGTTTTGCCGATTACCTCGTTCAGGGGAATCAATTGATCGTCCAGAGGGAGCTGATAATGAACGCAGCTCTGGTAATCCACAGACATCTTTTTTAGATGGCCGCCATAAGTTACAGATGTGGTCACAGGCTATTTCCAGCTTAGAGGGCGCGGCTCATCAATTTCGGCACTGCTATCGCCACTGCTGCCGCAATGGTCATGCTTCATGGTGTGAATAAAGCCAACCCGCTCTTCCTCTGGTTTGTGTTTGTGATCGTAGGCGATGACCGCCTGGAGACAGGTTTCTCTCTGCTCTGGACTGAGGCGTTCACCATTGGGCCACTTGCCCAACTCTACGGCTCTTTTCAGATTTTCGTAGATGTCCGGGGTCATTGTGCTGATTAATTGTTGATAATCCATAAAATCACCAATCGTTTGAGTTGATGGTCAAATGTTAATAGTCGTTGGTCAAGGTCAGTTATTTACCCGGCAATGAAATCGATCACCTATCAATTTTATTGCGCCCCTATAAAGCACTGACAGGAATGCCACTCCTGCTTACATTGACCGCTGTCTGTTGATAGCGCCAAAAACCGCGCCCAAAAACATTCCTGATATAAGCCCTGAGGCATGAGCCGCATTGGCGATACTGCCGCGAAATAACAGGTCGACAATGCCGGTCATGCAAATCAACAGCCACGCCAGCATGAAGCCAATAATACCCCGGGGCAAGGCAAGGCCTGGCGAGGGGGCAACCTTGTTGCGAATCCATATATAGCCTAACAGAGCGTAAAGGACGCCGGACATACCGCCAAAAAGCGATGGCCCTCCCCAAAAGTACTGACTGAAATTGGAAACAGCACCACTGACAATCACCAGCATCAAAAAATGGACGCTACCGGTAAGGGTTTCAATACGACGACCAAATTCCCACAGCCACAGACCGTTAAAGGCAATATGGAAAATACCAAAATGTATAAAGATCGGTGTAATCAGGCGCCAATACTCGCCACGTGCAAGGGTATCCTGAAGAGCCGAGAACTGGATTTCAGTGGGGCTTACCAGCTGAAAATCCTGAAAAGTGAGCCAGGGCAACAAACCGAAGTACCACTCGGGAACCATGGCGCCGAGAATGCTCAGCGCCAGGCAAAGCATCATTGCCGGGGTGCGCTGAAACTGCATGGCAATACTGGGCGCCGAGCGCAATCCTGCGGACTGCTGCTGTTGCTCTATGGCCTCAACCGCCGCGCGCACAAGGGCGACCACTTCGCCAATATGGGCATCGGCATCGACATAGAGGGCAATCGCCCCCTCTTCCATCAGGAACTTGTGGCCAATCCCTTTTTCGCTCAAGGCTGCCGCAATGGGATTTACATCCGTATCCGGCGAAAACTCCGCCAGCCTGACGAAATTCATAAACGACTCACCTTTCGATGTGACGGCCGGCGTCGAGACGGCTGCCCCAGCCCAGTTTGCTGCGGCAAATACTGTAAAAATTGTGATCCACAGGGTGAATCAAGCGCAGAGTTTTCGATTCCCGCCAGATACGAATAATATCCCCCGGCTCCGTAATAAAATCCTCCTGGCCGTCACAGGTGACTTGGGGTTCGATATCGCGGCGCTCGCCGACTCGAATCTCGACTTCGCTATCACCGGCAATGGCAATGGGGCGACTGGTAAGGGTGTGTGGATTCATGGGCACCAGTACCATGGCATCGAGCTTGGGGTGCAAAATAGGGCCGCCGGCAGAGAGCGCATAGGCCGTTGAACCCGTGGGAGTCGACACGATCAAGCCGTCGGAACGCTGGCTGTAGACAAACTGCCTGTCGATGTAGAGTTCAAATTCCAGCATGCGCACGGATTTTCCCGGATGCAGCACAACATCATTGAGGGCCAGGCCATTACTGATCACCTGGCCATTGCGGGTAATGGAAACATCGAGCAAAAAGCGGTCGGAGACGACATATTCGCCCTGAAGTACGCGCCTGACTCTCGCCTCCACCTCTTCCGGCAAAATATCTGTCAAAAACCCCAGACGCCCTCGGTTCACACCCAGCAGGGGAACCTGGTGATGGACCATGTCCCTGGCGGCGCTGAGCATGCTGCCGTCGCCGCCAACCACAATTACCAGGTCTACAGCGGAGGCCATGGCATTGCCATCGGCAACCTTGAAGCTATTGCCGTGGAGATAGCCGGCAAGCCCGGATTCAACCACCACTTCGAGGTTCTCCCGAACCAGGAACCTGATTAAAAGATTGATCGTGTCCAATACTTCGGGATGGTGGAGCTTAGTAAGGACGCCGATGCGGTTAAAGTTGACCATAGTTTTAGCACAGCAAAATAGGTTATTCTCGAATTATACACAGGATACCGGTCATCATGGTTTTTTGCTGGCAACAGGCGCAATGTCAACTCACCAGAGAGCTGGGCTGGTCTCTTTTCAGCCCACCGATAATGACATACTCCCCACCCGTAACCGGAAGCAGCCAATCAGACTCTGATCATTGGCATATTCTCGAAGATGAGGAAGCCCGCCATCTCCTGGAGCGCACCGACGCGCAGCCTGCAGCGCTGGCCAATTTTCTCAACTCAAGGGAAGATCGCCGCCTGGGAGCGCGCTTTGAAGCCTTATGGCAATTTTTTCTCGACAACCACAGTTTTTATCGCGTACTGGCAACCAATCTACAGATTAATGCCGGCGCCCGCACCCTTGGATCCATTGATTTTCTTATCGAGGACAGCCACCTCAATCTGGTGATTCATCTTGAGATTGCCGTGAAATTCTACCTTTACATGCCCGACTGGATAACGCAAAAAAGCATTCTGGAAAAGTGGATCGGCCCCAACCCCGATGACAGCCTGGAGCTAAAAACCCAGCATTTCATCAGCCACCAGTTACCCCTGAGCACACAGAGGGAAGCGCAGGCAGCAATAAGGGCGCGGGGGCTGCCAATACCAGATCTCAGGATCGCGATTATGAAAGGCTATCTCTTTTATCCGAATGCCGTCCAGGCTCCGACACCTTCCCTTATCAACCATGAGCATTTAAGGGGGCAATGGGTCGACCTTCGACAACTGTCACTGTTGGCAAAAAAATTCCCCGACGCCGCCTGGCAAGTTCTCGACAAAGAACAGTGGCTGGATCCGAAACCCGCTGCAGCGCTGCCGCTGGCGGCAATAGAATCCGGAATCAAAGATCAAATGGATAAACAGAAACAACCGGTGATGATTCAGGGCAGAATCAGCAGCAACAATCGGCAGAACCTGCCGCCGCGGATTTTTGTGATTCCCGATGGCTGGCCCTACCGCACTTGAATTGATGGCGCAAAACATGGCTGAAGCCGCAGGCGACAGAAAAACAGAAAGAGAAAAAGGGCGGGAGGCAATCCGCTGAATTGGATCGAAAATGTGGCGACCTGGAAGGGACTTGAACCCTCGACCTCCGCCGTGACAGGGCGGCATTCTAACCAACTGAACTACCAGGCCGCAGTGTAAACTATGCGGTAATCTGCGCTCTAATCTAGCAGCATTTGTACACATTCTTTCAAAAAAAAACCTCTTATTGCAAGAGGTTTTCGAGCCTGCTGTTAACGTCGCTGCAGTGCTCAGTGTTTTCGCTTTTTTGCAGTGCTGCCCTTAGCTTAAAGCCTAAAAGGGCAGCGCCACACAAAAATGGCGACCTGGAAGGGACTTGAACCCTCGACCTCCGCCGTGACAGGGCGGCATTCTAACCAACTGAACTACCAGGCCAAATGGTGGGTGGTACAGGGGTCGAACCTGTGACCTACGGCTTGTAAGGCCGTCGCTCTCCCAACTGAGCTAACCACCCCTCATGAAGAGACGCGCATTTTACTGAATCTCCCGAATCTGTCAATCGCTTTGTAAAACTTTTTCTATACTTCGCCCAATCTCGGCCTTAACATATAGCCTTAAATTAAAGCCTTTTGATCGACAGCTATGGAAATATTCAAGGAATTTACCTTTGAGGCCGCCCACTACCTGCCCAATGTGCCCGAAGGTCACAAGTGCGGCAGACTCCACGGCCACTCGTTTGCCATTACGCTCTATGTCTGCGGTTCGGCTGGTGAACCCAGCGGCTGGGTCATGGATTTTGCCGATATCAAGGCGGCTTTCAAACCCACTTACGACGCCCTTGACCATCGCTATCTCAACGAAATCAAAGGCCTTGAAAACCCCACCAGCGAAAACCTCTGCCGCTGGATTTGGAACCAGTTAAAGCCAAGACTGCCACAACTGAGCAAAATCCAGGTGCGAGAAACCTGCACCAGCGGCTGTATTTACGACGGCAACGATTAACCCGGAGCTGCAACAGGGCGCGCAGCAGCCCTCCTCCGCGCCCTATACCCGGGCAACTGGCATCTTTCGAATCAGCTGATCACTAAAATGGCAGAGGCCGTGGCGCGGTTTAGCGCCAGCAACTCCCGTTCGCCAATCACTGTCAAAAGCGACCCCGGCAATAATATCAGCCCGGCGGCGGGCACACTGGCAAGCTGCTTGAATAGATCGGCTTCAGAGCCTGTGTGTAACCAAAAAACTTTTGCGCCATAGCCGGAAAGCTCGGCGACAATTTGCCGTGGCACTGCACATTTACCCAGTAAAAAAAGGGTTTGGGTGATTCCCGCCCGCACAAGCTCTTCGAGAAGTATCAGGCTGCGTTGACACTCGGCGCTGCCGTCGTAGACCCACTTGACGGTGCGCAACTGTTCGGCATCTGTGCAGCCATGCAAATGAGATCGGCTTTTCAGCGCCGGCAAAAACAGGTTTTTCCCTCTCGACAGCACCAAATGCAGTGATCCCAGGGACGCAGCGTTTTCCATGCGGTAGCGCACCTGACGCTGCCTGGCGCTCTGCTCAATCATTGTGGTTATCGCCAACAAACAGTTGCGCTGAAAAACATCAATTTTGTCTGTAACCAATTCCCGCTCGCTGCCACAGGAAATCAATATTTCCGTCGCGAAAGGCAGCTGCGCCACCCGCATAAGATCGCTGTCGACTAGCAGCCCGTAAACCCCGGCATTGAGTTTTTCGGCAATCAGCACCGCGACGCAAAGGGAATTTTGGTTGATACCGCCGGGATCAATGGCGATACAAATTTCTTTTTCGCTTTCCGGTTGAGATTCTTTGGCATTGGTTTCAATCACGGTTATCACCCTCCGGGTTTGCGTCATTGCCGTCTTGGTGATTATCAGCTCCTGTGCTCTCGGCAGAGTCGCCGTTATTTTTTCCATACCTGCTATGAAGCCGAATCAATTCTTCGACGCGATCAACCACTTTGCCGTTGATGCTTTCGGAGGGGAACCGACCCGCCTCATCTTTGTTGCCCACGGCGGTTTTCATCAACAATTCCAGCCCCTGATCCACCTCGCTGATCGCATAAATATGAAACTGACCCGCACTGACCGCATCAAGAATATCGTGGCGCAACATGAGATGGCTGACATTGGCGGCGGGAATAATCACACCCTGGCGGCCGCTGAGCCCACGGGCATGGCAGATATCAAAAAAACCTTCGATTTTTTCGTTGACGCCACCAATGGCCTGCACCTGTCCATGCTGGTTAACTGAGCCTGTCACCGCAAGGCTCTGATCAACAGGAATATTGGCCAGCGCCGAAATCAGCGCCGCAAGTTCGGCAACAGAGGCACTGTCGCCATCAATACCGCCATAGGATTGCTCAAAGGCCAAGGTCGCCGAAAGCGGAAAAGGCCTGTCGCGGGCGTAGCGGTTGGCAAGAAAGGAGGAAATAATCATTACACCCTTGGTATGAATTTTTCCCCCGAGCCTCGCTTCCCGCTCAATATCAAGGATACCGGCGGAACCCAGCCGCGCTGTCGCTGTAATTCGCGACGGTTTGCCAAACCCGTATTGCCCCAGCTGATAGACGGCAAGCCCGTTGACCTGAGCCACTTTTTCGCCATCGGTGTCCACCAGCTGAATATCGCGCAAAATATATTCCTGGGATTTTTGACGCAACTGATCGACGCGGTAAATACCAGCTGCGATAGCATTATCGACATCCTCCAGCAGAACAAGTTCAGCATTGCGCTGCCTGGCAAAAAAATCACTTTCACAAAGGAGGTCGGACAGGTAGCCGACGTGCATGGAAACTTTTTCCCCATCTTCAATGCGGCGGGAGCACTGTTCAATCACCCGCGCCACCGCCTGCCAGTCAAGAGGGAGCAGATTGCGGCGAATCTGCAGGGTTTTTATCAGCCGCGCAAAGAGCCCCAGGCTTTCAGGGGAACGGGAAATTTCCTCCGACATATCGGCGGCAACCTTGAACAGCTGTCCGAATTCCGGGTCGTACTGTTCCAACAAATAGTAAAGATAGCGATCGCCGGTGAGAATCACCTTTATCGCCAGCGGGATGGGTTCAGGCTCCAACTGGGTGGTGCTGGCAAAGCTGAACATCTGCTCCAGAGACTGAATGCGAACTTCCCTGGCTCTGAGAATACGTTTCAGGGTATCCCAGGCAAAGGGACTGGAAAGCACCTTGGCAGCATCGAGGATCAGATATCCACCATTGGCGCGGTGAAAGGCTCCCGGTTTAATCAGGGTGAAATTGGTCAGCAGGGTTCCATACTCGGCGATGTGTTCGACCCGACCAATCAGGTTGATAAACGAGGGGTTGTCTTCGTAAACCACAGGGGCGCTAACCAGTTCGCTGTTATCCACCAGCACATTAACGGCATACTCGGTAAATTCTGCGGCTTTTGAGGGAACGGCTCCAGACCTGCCCCCCTGGGCGCCACCCTCCTCCCCCGCCTGGCGAAAGATATCGACATTTTCACTGACATGGGTGCGAACCGCATCGAGATAGTTCAACACTTCCGGAAGCTCCCGGTATTTATCACCAAGCTCATTGAAGAGCTGGTCGATCACCAACCGGCTAAAATCCCGATTGAGGTTGCGCATGTTTTCCCTGCCTTCGCGAGCCCACTGGGGGAGTTGGCGAACAATGGTCTTCAACTCGGCCTTGAGTTCGTCGATAACCGCAAGGGTTTGCTGCTTTTCTTCTTCGGGCAGGGCTTCAAAGTCCGCCGGCGAAAGTATTTTGTCATCTTTAAGGGGCGCCAGGGTGTAGCCGCTGGGAGTTTGGATTAAAGCGATATTTTTCTCTCTGGCTTTTTCGCCCAAGGCCTGAAAGGCTTTTTGTTCACGCTGATTGTACTGCTCAGCCATTTCCTGCAGCCTTGACTGATAATCTTCGCTTTGAAAGGCAGCGGGAATACTGACCAGCAAATCCTCAACAGCACCAAGCATATCGGCGCGCAACAACTTACCTTTACCGGCGGGCAAGGCCAGAATGATGGGCTTGTGAGGGCTATCAAAGTTATTGACGTAGCACCAGTCCACCGGTGCTGAGATGGCTTCCGCCCCATCTTCAAAAAGATCTTCGAGCAATTCATGCTTGCCAACGCCGGTCGATCCCAGCAGAAACAGGTTATAGCCCTCGTGCTTCATTTTAATACCAAACTGAAGGGCTTCTGCGGCGCGATCCTGGCCAAAGTGATCCTCAAGGGGGGCGAGATCGTCCGTGGTTGCAAAGGGCAGATCTTCTTTTTTACAGCGGTGGTAGAGCTGTTCAACGGTTAATTTTGGGGTTTTTCCTATCGATTCTTCAACAGCCATAAACACTCCGATGACTTATTATTGGATGTTATCCATTGTATTCCAGGTGTTCGACTTTTTATTATTAACCCGACAAATTTTATATTCGATTAATGCGCTACAACAACGCACAGCCATTGGCCAATAAATACAACTTCTTAAAATAAAAGCAAATTCGCGCATTTCCACCAGCATATTAAGAGTGCGCAATAAAATAGATAAACAATCCATTTTATTGCCAGGTTAATAATCTGCATCATCAGCAACTTTGCCGCCAGCTACTGCCCGCCGCTGGATTGCCGCAAAGCTATTTTACAAAAAGCCGCTTAATCCAGTATCTGCTTCAGTGCTTTCGATAGATTCGCATAAGAAAATTGAAATCCCGCTTCCTGCAACCGCGCAGGCACCACCCGCTGCCCACTCAGCAAAAGTTCGTCTGCCATCTCACCAAACAACAAACGCATAACAACGGCGGGCATTGGCAGCAGACAGGGGCGCGACAGCGTATCTGCAAGTGTCTTGGCAAACTCGCGGTTTATCACTGGTTCGGGGGCGGTAGCATTAAACGCCCCAGACAGGTGATCCTGAGCGAGACAAAAAAGAATGGCGGCAACCATGTCGTCGCGATGTATCCAGGACATCCACTGCCTGCCACTGCCCATGGCGCCACCAAGCCCCAGCTTAAACGGTGGCAACATGGCGGCAAGGGCGCCACCCCCACCCAGCACAATTCCCGTTCGCATTCTGCAGACCCGGGTTGACATGGCTTCAAATCGACAGGCGGCCTCTTCCCAAGCGCGGCAAAGGCTGCTGGAGAAACAGTGATTAACAGCACCATTTTCGTCGAGAGTTTCGTCGCCATGAGCGCCGTAATAGCCGATAGCAGAACCGTTAACCAACACCCTGGGGGCTGGCTGTGTTGAGTGCGAAAAGTACTCCAACAGTCGTTCAGTCATTCCCACTCTGCTGTCGTAAAACAACTGCTTGCGCGCAGGGCTCCAGCGCCTGGTTGCCAGCGGCTCTCCCGCCAGATTGACCAGAGCGTTCACCGCTGGCCGGGATTGCAACTCTTTAAGAGTGGAAATTGGGTCGACCTCGAATCCAAGCAGTTTTCGAGCACGCTCCAGGTCTCTGGTCAACACAGTAACCCTACAACCCATTTCTATAAGTTTGGCGCACAGAGGCCGACCAATAAAACCTGTGCCTCCAGTAACCAAGATGTGATCGCTGTCAGTGAGGGGCATGGCTACAACTCCGGCAATTCAAAACGGGAGAAAAAACGTTCGAGCTCTTCCTTGCTTTGTATAGCGCAGGCTTTTTCAACCACGTCACGGGTGAGATGGGGGGCAAATTGCTGAATAAATTCGTACATAAAACTGCGCAAATAGGTGCCGCGACGAAAACCCAAGCTGGTGACACTGGATTTAAACAGGTGCCGCGCTTCGATCGCAACCAGATCACTGTCTTCGTCGGGGTCATAGGCCATATGGGCGACGATACCTATACCCAGCCCCAGGCGTACATAGGTTTTAATCACATCCGCATCAGTTGCGGTAAAAACAACTTTAGGCGTTAGGCCGCGATCATTAAAGGCTTCATCCAGCCTCGATCTGCCGGTAAAACCAAAAACATAGGTCACTATGGGATGCTCTGCCACCTGTTCTATGGTCAGGGCGTTTAACTGTGTCAGCGGGTGATCTCTGGGTACCAGTATGCAGCGATTCCAGCGATAGCAGGGCATCATCAGCAGATCAGAAAACAAATCCAGCGCTTCCGTGGCGATGGCAAAGTCGACGGTTCCTTCCGCAGCCATTTCAGAAATTTGCACAGGAGTGCCCTGGTGCATATGCAGGGAAACATGGGGGTACTTTTCGATAAACGTCTTGATCACCGGGGGTAGCGCATAACGAGCCTGGGTGTGGGTTGTGGCGATGGACAGACTGCCATGGTTGGGAGCGCTGAATTCCTGAGACAGTTGCTTGATACTTTCAACTTTGCGAAGTATTTCTCCGGCAATTTTGAGGATATCCTCTCCTGCTGGTGTAATGCGAGTAAGATGTTTGCCGCTGCGGGAAAATATCTCCACTCCCAACTCATCTTCGAGAAGGCGAATTTGCTTGCTGATGCCAGGCTGTGATGTGTAAAGGCTCTGAGCAGTTGCCGAAACATTGAGATCGTGGTGGGCAACTTCCCAGACATAACGCAACTGTTGCAACTTCATTCATCTATCTCCGCGAGGGACGCCTATAAAAGTAATGGCTATAAAAATATATAAAATTATTCCTTAGAAGCATAGATCAACATTGGCAGAGTGCAATCGCAAACTATCAGGCCACCATTTGCAAAGTGCCTGCTGAACCATTTTTTATCACCCGGCCTTTGGGTCTCAAGCACAAACGACAGAAGGTTATTTATTACTTTAGATATTCCGCATATTTGTCGCGAAATTTGCTTAGCTTGGGATTGATAACCAGCTGGCAATAGCGGTTATTGCCGTTAAGCTCGTAATAATTTTGGTGGTAAAACTCCGCCTCGTAGAAAGTAGTCAGGGGGACAACCTGGGTAACAACAGGATCTGGCCAGATGTTTTGGCGATTCAAGGTTGCGATGGTTGTCTCGGCTATGTTCTTTTGACTGTCGCTACCGTAAAGAATAATGGAACGATACTGGGTGCCGACATCGGCACCCTGGCGGTTAAGGGTGGTGGGATCATGGAGAGCAAAAAACAGTTCGAGCACAGTGGCAAAACTGATTTCGTCTCGATTAAAAGCCAACTGAACCACTTCAGCATGCCCTGTCTGACCCGAGCACACCTGCTCATAGGTGGGATTTATAAGATTGCCGCCTGCGTAACCGCTAGTAACCGAGAGTATACCTTTGACCTTACGAAATGCACTGTCCAGGCACCAAAAACAACCACCCCCCAGGGTACAGACCTCATTTGTCATAGCATTCTCCTGTACAGCATAGACTCAGATTGAACCGTGGTGGTGAAACCACATGATTTGAATTCGTGTTTAGCGCACTGCACGAAAACTTTTGACCAATTTTTTGAGCTCGTCAAGATCGCCACCGTTTCGACTATAGCGCAGGGTAACGTAATTTTGGGTTATTTTTTCAATTTCCTGCTGTTTCGCCGGCAGTGTCTGCCCGCACCGCTGCGCATAGCGCCAGGGCGGTTCTCCGCTACTGCGCGGACAACCGGCCTTTTCAAGACGCCGACAGAACAGCTGGTAGTAGCG
>JBFXIU010000054.1:0-17012 GCA_050175615.1 Porticoccaceae bacterium
TCTTTGTAGAAATTATCCAGCACCTGTTTCCAGGGTACTTCTCCGGTGGCAATGTCATCCAGATTCTCTTCCATGGAAGCGGTAAACCCGTAATCCATAAGGTCGGAGAAGTTCTCTGTCAAACGATCAGTCACAATGTCGCCGATTTTTTCAGCATAAAAGCGCTTGTTTTCTACTTTGACGTAGCCGCGATCCTGAATGGTGGAAATAATGGCGGCGTAGGTGGACGGACGGCCAATACCGCGTTTTTCCAGCTCTTTTACCAGGGCAGCTTCTGAATAGCGGGCGGGCGGTTTGGTGAAGTGCTGTTGCGGCAACATATTGAGAAAGCGCAGTTTGTCGCCAACCTTCAGATCTGGAAGTTCTGTATCTTCGTCTTTTTTACGGATCTGGGGCATTACTCTAAGATAACCATCGAAACGGATCACTCGACCGCGCACCCGCAGTTCAAAGCCATTTTTTGCAATAGTTACAGAGGTGCTGGTGAATTCCGCAGGTTTCATTTGGCAGGCGACAAACTGCTGCCAGATCAGGGTGTAAAGCTTTTTGGCGTCTTCTTCCATGCCGACAAGGTCGCCGGTGGCAATATCCACATTGGATGGCCGTATCGCTTCGTGAGCTTCCTGGGCACCCGCCTTGCTGCTATAACTCACTGGGTTTTCGGGCAGATACTGTTTGCCAAAGCGAACACCGATAAGATCCCGACAGGCAGCAACGGCATCTTCACTGAGATTGGTGGAGTCTGTGCGCATATAGGTGATGTAACCCGCCTCGTAAAGGCGTTGCGCCATCATCATGGTTTTTTTCACCCCGTAGCCAAGGCGAGTGCTCGCGGCTTGCTGGAGGGTGGAAGTAATAAAAGGTGCAGAGGGCTTTGACTGGGTAGGCGTGTCTTCGCGGCCAGAGACGATGTAATCACCGGGCTCCAGTTTTTTGATGGCCTCCTGGGTTTCAGCCTTGTTGACGGGCCTGAATGCTTTGTCTTGGTATTTTTTGACTTCAAAGCGGACTTTTTCTTCATCCCGGGTTTCGGTGTCCACATGAAGCGTCCAGAATTCCTCGGGAATAAAGGCGCGTATTTCCCGCTCCCGCTCGACAATGAGGCGCACAGCCACAGACTGTACGCGACCCGCAGAAAGCCCTCTGGCGACTTTTTCCCATAGCAGTGGCGATACCATAAAACCGACAACCCGATCCAGAAAGCGGCGCGCCTGCTGGGCGTTTACTCTATTGTTGTCGAGGCTTCCAGGTTTTTTAAAGGCTTCGGCAATGGCTTTTTTGGTGATTTCGTTGAACACGACCCGTTTATAGCGGCTGTCTTCACCGCCAATGGCTTCTTTCAGGTGCCAGGCAATGGCCTCCCCTTCTCTGTCGAGATCCGTGGCCAGATAAATAGTGTCGGCATTTTTCGCCAGTTTTTTTAGTTCGGCGACCACTTTTTCCTTGCCCGGCAGAATTTCGTAGCGCGCTTTCCAGCCGTGATCGGGATCAACCCCCATCCTGGCGATAAGTTGCTCCCGAGCTTTGTGGGCTTTGTGCCTGGCTTTCTCTTCAGGTTCCATTTTGCGGGTCAGGGCGGCCTGTCTTGCCCGCTCTTTGGGATCCACGGTTTCCGACTTGCCTGTGGGCAAATCGCGAATATGGCCGACGCTCGACTTAACAACAAAGTCAGAGCCGAGATATTTGTTGATTGTCTTTGCCTTGGCAGGCGATTCCACGATTACCAGAGATTTGCCCATTGATCTAAGTTTTATCCCTTGCTGGTACCCTTGGTGCGGGTAATTTATAACGGTGGCCAAAAGCTAATTTTAAAATGAAAAAAGAAACGTAAGGCATTGATTAAAAAAATATTTGAATAAAATCTATATGCGGGCATAGCGATGCGCTCAGCCCTGGAAGCCCTTGAAGATAAGCCCAAACCTTATAGAGCATTACCTTTTGAAACCGTGACTTATCCAAGTTGGCAAGCCCGAGGGGGCGACTATACAAGGAGTTGGGGCACCCAGGTCAAGGAAAAATTTTCCATAACGGCACCTTCTCCGGGCTGTTGCTCCATTAATGGCATGGGGGAATAGCGACAAAAGCCCTGTTTTTATAGGAGTAACTATGCGGGTTTGAGAGCCGCTATTGGCGATCTAAAAATGCCTTGAGGGCTGTTGCCATCTCATCGATTTGGCGAATATCTCCTGTTTCATTCAAATACAAACAAATCCCAAAAGGGTTGGCGCGAATAGCGTAAACATTGGTGGGCACGGCTTTGACAAGTGATTCAATGCAGGGGTACTGCTCCTCTCCTGGCTGATGCCGAAACCAGCGCCACGATTCCCAGGGAGAATCCCAGCCACGACGCTGGTTGTGGAGCAAAATCCAGTTTGTTGTTTGCGGGTTTCTCTCCCCCTTTTCTGCATGATTGTGAAACATGCAGTAGCAAACAGCTGATGGGCGTTTGTCCGCCTCTTCAGCATCTGGTGCCGGAACCAGCTGCACTTTCAGCCCAAGCTCAGCCGCCCTTTTACGAAAGGCGGTGACGCGAACCTGTCCTGGCGATGTTTTCAGCCAGGCCAGGGGGGACAAGACAACAACAATGATGAAAGCGATTAATAAATAGTCCAAACTACTGGCTCCAGCTTGCCGGTTGCGCGACGGTTTCGGTATCGTTGCGATATTACTCTCTAATAATCACAGGAGAAATGCTATGGCGTATTATCATCACATTCTTGTTGGTCTGGACTTGTCTCCGGAATCCCAGCAAGTTATCGACAAGGTTATCCATCTCTTTGACGGCAAGGATACAAAAATCAGCCTCGCGCATATTCAGGAGCCGCTCTCATTTACTTACGGCGGGGATATTCCCATGGATCTCAGCGATATTCAGCGCCAATTGGAAACCCAGGCCGCCAATCGCCTCGACGAACTCAAACAGCAACTGCCAGGATTCAATGTCAGCACCCATGTGATTATTGGCCAGCCCTCCCACGAGATGCACCGCTTTGCCAAGGATAACAATGTGGATCTTATCGTTGTTGGCAGCCATGGCCGCCACGGTCTTGCACTGGTTTTTGGCTCTACATCGAATGGTGTTCTGCACGGCGCCAGCTGCGATGTCCTGGCAATCCGCATAAAAGAATAATGCTTTGTGCCTGTTATCAACATTTCGGCGATAGCAAAGCAGCCTTGCCATCATGCTAGACAAGGCTTTTCTTCTGCCGTTACGGGGGTTGCTATTGATGCTGTGCGCATTACTGTACCCCGGCCAGGAGGCTCTGGGTAACCAGGAAGCACCGGCAGGCCAACAATTGCTAACCGCCCTGCCGCCGGAAACGCCGAAGCTGCTGAAACAGCGCCAACAGTTTGTGCGTGCACGCCAGGCTCTCTCTGCAGGTGACCGCAGCGCGCTGTATCGTCTCAAAAAAGACCTGGCGGATTATCCTCTGCTAGCCTATCTCGATTATGCCGACCTTTCTGTACGCCTGTCGCGGTTGGGCAACAAGGAAATTGAAGCCTTTCTGAACAAATACCGCGACTCGGCCTTTGCCTCTCATTTACTGCAGCGCTGGCTAAAAAATTTAGCGATAAAAAAAGCCTGGCGGGATTTTATTCAATACTACGACCCGCAGATCGAGTCTGTGGAGTTGGCATGTTATTACAGCTTCGCATTCTACGAACAGGGCAAAAAAGAAAGCGCCATTGCAATGGCTGTCGATCTTTGGCGTGTTGGCAAGTCCCAGCCCAAGGCCTGTGACCCGATTTTTAATGTTCTCATTACAGAAAAAAGAATCAGCAACTCGATTGCATGGCAGCGTTATTCAGAAGCTGTTTTTAATCACCAGTACAACCTCGCCAATTATATAGAGCGATTTTTTAGCAACGACAGCATTCGGCAACAGGCGAAACTCTATCTGGAGGTCGACCGCAATCCCCGCAGAATTGGCAACTATGACAGGTTTGACCAGCACACACTCGAAGAGAGCCGAATAATCAGCCATGGCATCACCCACCTGGCGCGCATTGATCCGGTTGTTGCCCTGAAACACTGGAACCGTTACCACCAAAGCCACAACTTCAGCGCCGATGACGCAGGCCATATTATCTCGGTGCTGGTGAAATCCCTGTACCTTAAAGGCCACCAGCAAGTGGCGGATCAGTATTTGCTCCAGAGTGGCACCGATGCCCCCAGTGAATTGCTTGAATGGCGCTTGAGGGAGTTGGTTCAGGTGGCGAACTGGGCAGGCATTATTACCTGGAGCGCCACCATCGCCGAAACCTTTCGCGATGAGTCTCGCTGGAAGTATTGGCGCGCCAGAGCGCTTGAGCTGACGGGTGCAGGGTCTGGCGACGAAATAAAAAAGCTCTATCGTGCCATAGCCGCCGAGCGCAGTTTCTATGGCTTTCTCGCCAGCGAATGGCTGGGAGCTCCCTACCAGATGCAGCATCAGCCGGTGAAGCCCAGCTTTGACGAGTTAAAAGCACTGGCTGCAAACGATGCCTTTTTACGGATTCGCGAACTCTACTATCAGGGTGAACTTGTGTGGGCGCGCAGGGAGTGGCAGCAAGCGCTGAGAAACGCCACCGAGCAGCAATGGCTCACTGCGGCCAAGCTGGCGGAACTCTGGCAATGGCACAATCAGGCCATTATGACCATGATCCAGGTGCGCTATTGGAATGATATCGATGTGCGCTTTCCCCAACCCCACCGGGAGACATTTTTAAGCGAAGCAGATGCTACAGATATTCCGGTCAATCTACTGCTTGCCATTTCTCGCCAGGAAAGTGCATTTAACGCAACAGTGACGTCTCCCGCGGGAGCCAAGGGGTTGATGCAGCTGATGCCGGGCACAGCTAAAGAAACCGCCAAGAAACACAATATCCGCTATAGAGAATCATCAGAATTATTTAATCCTGAAAAAAATATTTCAATAGGATCAAGATATTATAAAGAAATGTTAAATAGGTTTAACAATAATAGAATTTTGGCGACTGCAGCTTACAACGCCGGCCCTGCACGCATAGACCGCTGGCGAAAGCGCAGTGCCGGCACCCTGCCCTTTGATGCCTGGATCGAAACCATTCCCTTTGCGGAGACGCGAAACTACGTGCAAAATGTTCTGGCGTTTTCCATTATCTATGCCCACCATCTGGGGCTAGACGTGGCCATGCTCAGTGCCGAGGAAAAAAATACACCACTGTGACCAATGCTTTCGAAAACAAGCCGGTGCTCATCGACATTGGCGCCAATCTTACCAATAAGCGCTTTGATGCAGACTGCGAGAAGGTGCTCGAAAGGGCGCGCCAGGCCGGCGTAGCAAACTGCGTAGTGACCGGCACAAGTCTCGACGCCAGCCGTCAAGCTATAGCGCTGTGCCGCCAGTTTGCCGAGCGTTTCCCCGGAATGCTCAGCGCCACCGTCGGAGTTCATCCCCACGACGCATCGAGCTGGAGCGCAGAAACTGCAAATCAACTGCGCCAGCTGATTGCAGACAATACGGATGTCGTCGTTGCCGTTGGTGAGACAGGCCTGGATTTCAATCGCAATTTCTCTACGCCCGCAGAACAGATTGAGGCTTTTCAGGGGCAATTGGAACTTGCGGTCGCTCTGGGCTTGCCCCTTTTCCTGCACGAACGGGATGCTCATTCCGCGCAACTGGATGTACTCAAAGCGGTTGGATCAAAGCTGCCCTCAGCGGTTATTCATTGTTTTACTGGAAGCAGTGAATCCTTACACAACTACCTGAACCTCGGTTTCTATGTGGGTATCACCGGTTGGATTTGCGATGAACGCAGGGGGGCAGAGCTCCAGAATATAGTCATCGACATCCCCCTGGACAGACTGCTGGTAGAAACAGACTGCCCCTACCTGCTGCCTCGAACCCTGACCCCCAAGCCAAAAAACAACCGCAACGAACCGGCGTATCTGAGCGAAATCGTTGCAACTATCGCTCGGTGCAGAGGGCAAACTTACGCCGAAGTCGCCCATGCAACCCGTGAAAATGCCGCCAGACTCTTTAATTTAAGACGCCTCCGAGAGGCTGGCGACAAGGGGTACTGTGGCGGAATTTTGTGACTTCAATTAGAACTCAACAACAATCTTGCCAAAATGAGCGTTGGTCTCCTGATAGCGAAAGGCGTCACCAAGAGCCTCCAGAGCAAACGACCGATCCAGTACCGGCTTGATATTGTTGACATTCATTGCCGCCACCAGGTCGCGCTGCATAGCCGCACTGCCCACGGCGATACCATTGATGTGCAGGTGCTTGAAAAACAGCGCCGGCACCTCGACTGTGGCGGTTCTGCCGCCCAAAATACCGATAAGAGTTACCTTGCCATCGATTCGTGCGGCTTCTACTGACTGATTGAGGGTGGCGCCACCGCCAGCATCTAGCACATGATCGACGCCGCCGTCGGAGAGCCGATTGATGGTTTTGCCCCAGTTCGAATCTGTACGATAGTTGACAAGCTCATCAGCCCCCAACGCCTTTAAGCGCTCCAGTTTTTCATCTGAGGAAGATGTGGCGAAAACATAGGCTCCGGCAGCTTTCGCGAGTTGCAGCGCTATCATCGACATGCCGCCCGTGCCCTGAACCAGGACAGTATCGCCCGCCTTGAGCCCTCCTTCCACCATCAGTGCTCGCCATGCAGTAACGCCGGCGCAGGGCAAGGTGGCAGCTTCGGCAAAGGTTAATCCGCGGGGCATGGCAGTGACGGCGTTTTCTGGCAGACAAGCCAGCTCAACCGCACAGCCGTCGATGGTTTCCCCTGTCAAAGCGCCAAGCTTGGCAGTACTTGGCCGACCCTCAAGCCATTGTGGATAAAACAGAGACATTACTCTGTCCCCCGGTTGCCACTGGGTCACTCCTTTGCCCACAGCCACCACTTCACCGGCACCATCAGACATGGGAATGCGGCCATCAATCACAGGAATACCGCCTTTGGCGACAATGTAATCGTGGTAATTCAGTGAGCTGGCTCGCCACCTGATAAGAACTTCACCAGCTTCTGGCCGGGGGTCTGGCCTTTCAACCACCACAAGATTATTAAGGCCGCCAGGTTTCTTTAATTCGATTGCTCGCATAGATATTTCCTTGGATATAAACGGGGTCATATAGCGTCAATAGGCAAAAATTATTATAAGCTATAGTACCAAATGGTGCATGATGCCTAGCCTGAAAAGCAAAGACAAGCTTTAATGAAAGAGTCAAACCCGACTGCCAGGATGGAGAAAAATACCGTTTTGAATTGACCGTAAAGTTGTCTACCGTTATATTGTTGACCTTTTGCAAGGTTGCGTACTCAATCGCTTCGCGCCGATCAAGACGCAAAATCAACCGCGCGCCAATCAAGCACACTGTTGTCCAGAGAAGAGTTTCCACATGTCCGAAAATGCACTGCTGCAGGAATTAACACCAAAGGGTGTCTTGCACCTGACCATGAATCGTCCTGAAATCCACAACGCCTTTGACGACCACCAGGTGCTCAGGTTGATTGCGGCTCTTGAAGATGCAGCCACCAACCCCAGCGTCAAAGTGGTCGTCCTTGGCAGTAACGGCAAAAGTTTTTCGGCAGGCGGCGATATCAACTACATGCGCCGCATGGGCAGCAACACCTACGAAGAAAACCTTGCTGACGGCGGCCAGCTCGCCAAACTGATGCACACCTTGAATTTTTTGCCAAAACCCACAATTGCCAGAGTTCAGGGTGCGGCCATGGGCGGCGGCGTCGGACTGGTCTGTTGTTGTGATATTGCCATCGGCACTACCAATGCCCGCCTGGCGCTCAGCGAAATCAAGATTGGTATGCTTCCTGCCACTATATCGCCCTATGTGGTGAGAACCATCGGTGAGAAAGCCGCTCGCCGACTTTTTATGACCGGTGAAATGGTGGATGCTCAATGGGCTCTGGCGCTGGGCTTTCTCAGTGAAGTTGTGGATACAGACGAGCAGCTGGATACAAAAATTGAAGAAATAACCAACACCCTGCTGAAAAATGCGCCTCAGGGGCTGGCCAAAGCCAAACAACTGGTTTTTGATGTGGCTCAGGGCGATATTGATGAAAAAATGGTTCAGTACAGCGTCAAGTTTATTGCCGATGTACGGGATTCCCATGAAGGCCGGGAAGGACTGAGTGCCTTTCTGGAAAAAAGAGCGCCAAATTGGTAGTACCTGCCAACCGCACTGCTACTATCATTCCCTATTCCATGACACCAACGAGGAAAAAATCATGAGTGAAAACAAAATTGTGCGGGTCGCAAACGCACAGGGCTTCTGGGGCGACAGCCTGCTGGGTCCCCTGCGACTGGTGGAAGAAGGCCCGGTTGATTACCTGACTTTTGATTACCTCGCCGAAATCACCATGAGCATTATGCAGAAGCAGAGGATGCGCAAGCCAGAAACCGGCTACGCCCTCGACTTTATTCCAATGCTTGAGAAAATTCTTCCAGCCTGCAAAGAAAAAGGCATCAAGATTATTGCCAACGCTGGCGGCGTCAATCCCCGCGGCTGTCTTGAAGCAGCGAAAAAAGTCATCAAAGAACTCGGTCTCGAAGGTATCAAGGTTGCGATCGTTGAAGGCGATGACATTATGGATCGTCTCGACGAGATCACCGCTGGCGGAGAAAAGCTCTCAAACCTCGATACTGGGGAAGATATTTCCCTGGTTCGCGACCGTATTACCAGCGCCAATGTCTATGTCGGTGCTCAGCCTATTGTCGATGCCCTGGCCGCAGGTGCAGATATCGTTATTACCGGTCGCGCCAGTGATCCTTCTCTGGTGGTTGCGCCCCTGGTTTATGAATTTGGCTGGTCGATGGAAGACTACGACAAAATCGCCGCTGGCACTATCATGGGTCACATTATGGAGTGCGGCCCCCAGTGCACCGGCGGCAACTATGCGGATTGGCGCAAAGTCAAAGATTTCGCCCGCATTGGCTACCCCATCGTAGAAGCCAGCGCCGACGGCAGTTTTGTGGTTACCAAGCACGACAATACCGGCGGCCTGGTTTCCGTTGAAACCGTTACCTCACAGTTACTCTACGAATTGGGCGATCCGAAAAACTATCTGGGTCCCGACTGTATTGCCGACTTCACCACCATCAATATCAGCCAGGCTGGCGAAGACCGCGTCGCCATTTCAGGTATTAAAGGTCGTCCACCAACACCCACCTACAAAGCCTCAATCTCCTTTGCCAATGGCTACAAAATACTTGGCACTCTCTGCATTGGTGGCCCGGATGCCATTGAAAAAGCTCATGTGCTCGCAGATATGGTATTCAAGCGCGTCGCCATGCACGGTGTGAACATTCCCGAGGAAGACCGTTTCGTCGAACTCTTCGGCACCAATGTGATGTACAAAGGTCTGGTGCCCGCCCTTGAGCAGCCTCACGAAATCATGCTGCGCATAGGCGCAAGAGGACAGGATGCCAAAGCGCTCAACGTGCTGGGTATGGAAATTGCCCCCCTGATCACCTCGGGTCCTCCAGGTGTAACCGGTTTTGCCGGTGGCCGCCCCCGCGCCACGGAAGTGGTTGGCTACTGGCCAGCGCTGATTGACAAAAAACTGGTCACCACTAACTACATGGTTGAGGAAGTTTAAACATGGCTAAGGTTCAATTGATGGAAATTGCGATCGCCCGCTCCGGTGATAAAGGCGACGGCAGTAATATCGGCATAATGGCAAAAACTCCGGCAATCTATGAGTTTCTGGAAAAAAACCTCACCGCTGAAGTTGTTAAGGATTACTTCAAGGAAATCTGTTTTGGCAAGGTAACCCGTTTCGAGATACCTAACCTGCAGGCTCTGAACTTTCTTCTCGACGATTCATTGGGCGGCGGCGGCACCGAAACCTTGATTACTGACGCCCAGGGCAAAGTTCACGGTTTAGGGTTGCTGCACCTGAGCATGGATGTGCCCGACGAGCTTCTGCAGCAAAAATAAACCTTACGTAAACTGCTTTGGGAAAATAACCATGACTGTTAAGCCTTCCGTGCTGGCAACATTGAGACAACAGGCACAGCGAAACAGGAAACGGGTTATTTTCCCCGAGCAGAACGACCCCAGAGTGATTGAGGCGATTGCCAAACTGGTTGAATTAAACCTTTGCGCACCCGTTATCCTCAATCACAGCGATGAAATCGACTGCGAGGCATTCTCTCAGCGCCCTGATGTCCATGAGTGGCTCGAAAACGCCGCAGCCTTGTATGCCGATAGCCAGCGGAAAAAAAATCTCAGTCTCGCCGACGCCAGAGAAGCTCTAAAAGACCCCCTGCTTCTTGCGGCAGTTCTTCTCAAAACCGGTTATGTGGATGCGGGGGTTGCCGGTTCGCTGGCAACCACGGCGGATGTGTTGCGCGCCGGCATCAAAGGTGTTGGCCTGGCTCCTGGCACCAGCCTGGTTTCCAGTGTTTTTCTGATGGAGTGGCCTGAAAAAGCATTTACCTTTGGTGATTGTGCCGTCAATCCTTCGCCGTCTCCAGAACAGCTCGCGCAAATTGCCATCGACAGTGCCGACACCCACCTCAAGCTCACCGGCGAAACGCCAAAAGTCGCCCTGCTCTCTTTTTCCACCCTGGGTTCAGCCCAGCATGGCACCGTTGATGATGTCAGGAAAGCTCTGACCATTGTCCGTAAACAGCGGCCGGATATCGCCATTGATGGTGAATTGCAATTCGATGCAGCTCTTGTTCCTGAGGTGGCGGCAAAAAAAGCCAAAGACTCAAAGGTCGCAGGAAGCTGTAATGTTTTTATTTTCCCGGATCTGAACGCTGGCAACATCGGCTATAAAATTGCAGAGCGCCTGGGCGGTGCCAACGCCATTGGCCCCATACTTCAAGGCATGGCCAAACCCTGGCTGGATTTATCCCGGGGTTGCAAGACAGAGGATGTGGTCGACGCTGCAGTTATTGGTTCTATTCTCGCCTAGTACTGCAACTTGGAAGTACTGGAAAGCTTACTTTTCCCCTTGGCAGGTGCCGACTTGCACCTTGCCATCAATTCAAACGGCAATCCCTGAGCATTTTTTTGATTTGCCCCGGGGTGAAGGGCCAGTCTTTTTCGGCAACGGTCTTTCCAGCGCCATTTTTAACAACAAACACCGGAATTCGACAGCCATAGGTATTTTTTTTATCGGGCTCTTCGTCGATATTGCTTTCCTCAAAGTGAATGTTTGCTGGCAACGCCCCATAGAGAATGGTTTTTGCGTCATTGCAGAGATGACAGAGAGTACCTGTATAGAGAATCAGTTGATGATCGTCAGGCAATGTTTTTCTCCTCCATATCTGGTGTAATTCCTGCGCGCAGAGTGGTTGGCAAGTAATCAGCACAAAGTTCCAGGCTGCGCTGGAGAAGGCGATTTTCAAATGCCGCAGTCAAGGATACAGGAGGGGGCGCTGCTCTGTTCACTATAAAATGCCCCTCAGCCTCGTTGTACATGGATGAACAGGCCAGTTCGCTGATGGCCTCTGCGCCTGTTTCTGGTGATGAAAAATAATGGCTTTTCAGAACCGGGACGATCAATTTTTGCAGAAAGGTTTCTCTTGGCCAGATATTGGTGGCGAGAAGGCCGGGATGAACACTGAAACAGGCAATTTGCCTGGAAGCCAGAAGCCGCGAAAAATGCCGGGCACAGCCGAGATTGGCCAGCTTGCTATTGGCATGAGCGCGGAACATTCGGTAACGGTGGTTTCGGTAATTGATATCGTCGACAAATGCGCCCCTGCCATAACGAGCCGCAGACGAGGCGACAACAACGATCCTGGAGTGTACGAATAAATTGTTCAGCAACCAGTTGATCAGGGTGAAATGGGCGAGGTGGTTGACCGCAAAGGTTTTTTCTATGCCCTGGGCAGAAGCGGCAAACACGGGCTCCACCGTGGCTGCGTTGGCGATCACCAAATCGATCACTGGGTGGCGCCTGATAATTTTCTCGCCACAGCTGGCCACGCTGTTGAGGTCGGACAGATCACAAAGAACAAAATCCAGCTCTGCTGTGGGATTGCCAAGCCTGATGTCCTCAGCCAGCTCTTTGCATTTATCGGCATTGCGGCAGGGAAGAACCAGCCTGTACCCTCTGCGCACAAGCGTTTTGGCAAGCGCCGCGCCTATTCCTCCAGTGGCGCCGGTGATAACGGCTGTTTTCTTCATGACGAACGAAAAACGGAGAAAAGGTTAACCCGCGGCAAGGCGATTAGTGTTAACAGGCCCTAAGCCAAGAATGATTATTGGGGGTTTGCGGCTTTAAAGGCGGCTACTTCTTTATTGAAATCATCGCCAATGGCATTGCGTTTGCCGAGCAATTCATTGCTGGTTTCTATCAATGCTTTTTGCTCGCTCTGATTCAAACCTTTAAACTCTTCTGTTTTTGCATAGGCGTCGCGGCAGTCGAGAAAGGTATCGGCACTGGCGATGTAAGCCTTAACACTCTCGCTGTTGGCCACCAGTTCTTCCATGGTCGCGCTGGCACCATTGACCAATTCCGGCGCCTGAGGAATTTCCCCACAGTTATCGGCAAACACTGCTGAAGTAGATATGGCCAATGCCATAGCCAACAAAACACTGCGACCATTAGGTTTATTATTAAGCATGGGTTCCTCCTGGGAAATCTTCAATGTATCAGGTGGTGCAGATTGCCATGAACTCAGGATTTTCGCAATCCGTGCTTGAACTCTGTGCGAAAATTAAATCATAACCACAACCCTGGCAGGCTTCGGTGTTAACCGCCCTTGATATGCTTTAGAATCCTCAGCCAAGAGCATGCGGGAGTTGGCCGATGTCCTGTAAACGGCCTGGGGACTGTTCCTTTCAGAGGCAGCCATTCAGTCCCGCTACCCGTCAAGTCAATCGAATTCGGAATAACTGATGAATCAAATGGTCAAAACACCCACTTTTGAACTAATCCGCAGTCATAAAATAGATTCCCTCAACGCCACTGTTGAAGAGTACCGCCACCACAAAACCGGCGCCCAGCATATTCATATCGCCGCCGACAGCGAAGAAAATGTCTTTCTGGTGGCGTTGCGTACAGTGCCCGAGGACTCCACTGGCGTCGCCCATATTCTCGAACACACAGCACTGTGCGGCAGTGAAAAATATCCGGTTCGAGACCCTTTCTTTATGATGATTCGGCGTTCCCTGAACACGTTTATGAACGCCATGACCAGCTCTGACTGGACTGCATACCCTTTCGCCAGTCAAAACCGCAAGGATTATTTCAATCTTCTCGATGTCTACCTGGATGCGGTCTTCTTTTCGCGCCTGGATCCCCTGGACTTTGCCCAGGAAGGGCACCGCCTCGAATTTGCCGAAGCCGACAACCCGGACTCGCCGCTGACCTTCAAAGGTGTGGTATTTAATGAAATGAAGGGCGCCATGAGCTCGGTCACGTCGACACTGTGGCACACTATGAGTAAATACCTCTACCCCACTACAACCTATCATTACAACAGTGGCGGTGAGCCGGAATGCATTCCTGACCTCAGTTACGACGAATTGAAGTCGTTTTACAAGACACACTACCACCCCAGCAATGCCATTTTCATGACTTTTGGCAATATTCCCGCCGCAGAATTACAGGAAAAGTTTGAAAATCAGGCCCTCAACCGTTTTCAGGCTCTGGACGTGAAGATTGCGGTTGCCGATGAAAAGCGCTATCTGGCGCCTGTGCGGGTGGAAGAAGCCTATGCTTTTGATGAAGAGGGTGACACAGAACACAAAACCCACATTGTTGTCGGCTGGCTTCTGGGCGCCACAACCAATCTGATGGAGACCATGGAAGCGCATTTGCTTTGTAGTGTCTTATTGGATAACAGCGCCTCTCCTTTGCTTCAGGCTTTGGAAACCACAGATCTGGGCACAGCCCCCTCCCCCCTTTGCGGTCTTGACGATTCCCAGAAGGAACTCTGTTTTCTCTGCGGTATTGAAGGCAGCGATACGGACAGCGCCGAGGATTTTGAGTCTCTGATAACGACTGTGCTATCCAGAGTCGTGGCTGACGGCATTCCCCATGGACAGGTGGCAGCCAGCCTTCACCAGCTTGAACTGCAGCAGCGGGAAGTCACTGGCGACGGCTACCCTTACGGCCTTCATCTGCTGATGACGGCACTGACCAGCGCCACTCACAGGGGCGATCCTATCGCCCTTCTCGATCTTGAGCCGGTGTTGAATCAGCTGCGCGCCAATATTGAAGATCCCGACTACATTAAAACCCTCACCAGGAAACTGCTGCTGGACAACCAGCACAGAGTGCGCCTGACGCTGCGCCCTGATCCGCAACTTTCTGCCCGCCGAGTAAGTGCGGAAATGGCGCGATTGGAAAAAATCAAAGCAGAACTCAGCGAAACTGAAAAGCAGCAGATTATCCACCAGGCGGAGGCGCTCAAGGTTCGCCAGACCCGTAAAGACGACGAAAGTATTTTGCCCAAAGTGGGACTTGAGGATATTCCCAAGGTGCTCGCTTATACGCCTTGGCATCAGAAACTGGATGCGCCTGTGCCAATCACCACCTACAAGGCGGGAACCAACGGCCTGGTATACCAACAAATTATCCATCAGTTGCCGGAATTCAGCGATGAGCAACTGGATTTGCTACCTGTTTATAGCAGCGTTCTCGCCGAGCTGGGTGTCGGCGACAAAGACTATTTAGCAACTCAGCTGTGGCAATCCCGAGTTTGCGGTTCAATTCATGCGAGCATCAACGCCCGCAGCGTTCCCGGTGATCTTGCCGATTTAAGAGGTTACTTCACCCTGTCGGCCAAAGGCTTGCAGCGCAATCAGCCCGCATTGACTGAACTCATGCTGGAAACCTTGCAATCGGTGCGCTTTGATGAGCTGGGGCGGCTGCGCGAGCTTATAGCGCAAATGCGTGCCCGCCGGGAAAAAAGCATCACCGGCCACGGCCACGGCCTGGCCATGGGCGCAGCTGCCAGCGGTATCAGCGCCGGCGCAAGTCTCGCCTATCGCTGGGGAGGTCTCGCCGGCATTCGCTATCTAAAAGATCTGGATAACAGCCTCAACGACACAAGGGCTCTGGAAAGTCTGGCAGGAAGGCTCGAGGGCATCCACAGCATGATCGTCGCCTCCCCGAGTCAATATCTGACGGTGGGCGAAGAGCAACGTCTCGATGATTACACCCATGTCCTCAGCGCCAGAGTCCAGGGCTTGCCAGCCACCAATCTGAGTCAGTTCCATTACCAGCCACCGCTGCACAAAACCTCTGTGCTGTGGAAAACCAGCACCCAGGTCAACTTTTGTGCCAGAGCCTACCCATCCGTATCCAGTGCGCACCCGGATGCAGCAGCCTTAACTGTGTTGGGCGGATTTTTACGGAACGGTTTTCTTCATACCGCCATTCGCGAGCAGGGCGGCGCCTATGGCGGCGGCGCCAGCCAGGACAACCACAGCGGCACTTTCCGTTTTTATTCCTATCGGGATCCCCGTATTAGCGGCACCCTTGACGACTTTGACGCCTCCCTGCGCTGGTTGCAGCAGGAATCTCACCAATGGAGCCAAGTGGAAGAGGCGATTTTAGGCGTTATCAGCGCTATTGATAAGCCGGCATCTCCGGCGGGGGAAGCGAAGCAAACCTTCCACGCCGAGCTTTACGGCAATACTCGGGAGCTTCGCGAGCAGTTCCGCAAGCGGGTGCTCGCGGTGACAGTGGATGACTTAAAGCGGGTGGCGGCCACATACCTGGGCGAGGAAAATGCCAACACGGCCATCATTGCCCATCCCGACAAGGTCGTGGAAGCCGCGGGGCTCGCGTTGGAGGTGCGATCCCTGTGAATGGAGGTCAAAGCGATCAGAACCTGCCGGCGCAAACGAAAAAGGACGACCTGTTTGCCCGCCCCCTTGGCGATCTGGGGGGCTTTGTTTTTGATGAAAATGTTGTCAGTGTCTTTCCGGATATGATCAAGCGCTCGGTTCCAGGCTATGAAACCATTATCACCATGACCGGAACCCTGGCGGAAAAATATGTTCAGGAAAATTCCTGCTGTTACGATCTGGGCAGCTCCCTCGGCGCCTCCACGCTGGCCATTGCCCGCAATACGCGAAACAAGGCTAAAACCCTTATCGCTGTGGACAACTCCGCCGCCATGGTCAATCAATGCCGAAATATGCTGCTTCAACAGGGAATGGCAGAGTCCATTGAGCTGATTTGTGCCGACATTCTCAACGTCGCTATTGGCAATGCCTCCATGGTGGTGCTCAACTTTACCCTGCAGTTTATTCCGGTTCAGCAACGCCAAGCACTTGTGCGCAGAATCTATGAAGGCCTTAACCCCGGCGGAATTCTCGTCCTCTCGGAAAAAGTCAGTTTTGCCGATCATCATCTCAATGAGTTAATGATTGAATTGCACCACAATTTCAAGCGCGCCAATGGCTACAGTGAACTCGAGATAAGTCAGAAGCGCTCCGCCCTCGAAAATGTGTTGATTCCCGAAACACTTGGCCTGCACCGGCAACGACTGACAGACGTGGGCTTCAGCAGTGTCGATGTATGGTTTCAATGCTTTAATTTTGCTTCTTTGATCGCGATCAAACACTAGCGTCAAACTCCGTCAGAGCCTGATTTGTTAACAAAACCTTAAGTTATTTTGTTTATCCTCAAACCCTTATCAACAAATCAGATCATGGGGGTTTTATATGCAACTTCGCGACACCAGTCAGGGGTACAGCTGGGTTTCCATAGTCTTTCACTGGTTAACCGCATTGAGTGTTATTGGGCTTTATCTTATTGCGGAGTTTTCAGAAGACTTCCCCGGGGTGAGTGAAAAAGCGATGGAGGCGCTCCACATCTCCATAGGCATGTCGGTGTTCGTCATTCTTGTCGCCAGAATTTTGTGGCGCCTGGCTAATGTTCGCCCCCTGCTGCCACCACAGAATCCGTTGCTGCAATTCCTGGCGCGTTGGGTTCCCAACCTGTTGTTGGCCGGCATTGCCCTTATGGTCGTCAGCGGGCCGCTGATGATCTGGAGCAACGGCAAAACCATTGCTGTTTTTGAATTCATAAATTTGGCATCTCCAATG
>JBFXIU010000055.1:0-16918 GCA_050175615.1 Porticoccaceae bacterium
GTGCACGCTGGATATTAGAACGCAATAAGGGTGAACTCTGTGTGCTGGAGGTCGACGATGAAGGCGTCGTTAATGATGTGGATTATCCCGAGGATCTGCACCGCCAATAGATTGCGATTTGAGGCACCTGTTTCCCTGTGTGCATATCCTTTGTTGGTGCCTTGAAGAACCCAATTAGCGGCGATATGAGCGGGGCGGGCAGCGGGCAAAATCTGTGAGTTCCTGCTAAAATTCCCACCTTTTTTGGCTGCATTGCTGCACTGGAATTCCATGGAAACAGATATTCTCAATCAAGTCAGGGTAGTCCTGGTCGACACAACCCACCCCGGTAACATTGGCGGGGCTGCCCGGGCGATCAAAAATATGGGCTTGTCCCAGTTGTGGCTGGTGTCGCCCAAAGAGTTTCCTGCAGATCGCGCCCTGTGGCGGGCGGCGAACGCCACTGATATTCTCGATAAGGCGGTGGTGGTGGAAACTCTCGATGAGGCCATTTCCGGCTGTGGCATGGTTGTGGGCACCAGTGCGAGGAATCGCAGCATTCCCTGGCCGCTGCTAAATCCCCGCGAATGTGGTCGCAAAGTCATCAGTGAAGCCCGTGCGCATCAGGTCGCCATGATTTTTGGTCGCGAAGACCGCGGGCTGACCAATGATGAGCTGCAGAAATGTACCTATCACGTCCATATTCCGGCCAATCCCGAGTACAGTTCATTGAATCTGGCGGCGGCGGTGCAGGTGCTTTGCTACGAGGTGCGTATGGCCGCATTGGAAGATGCAAGCGGTGACCTGCCCGATCTCAATGAGTGGGATATCCCCCCGGCAAAAATAGACGATATAGAGATGTATTTTCAGCATCTCGAACAGGCCTTGGTGGATATAGGGTTTCACGACAGGGGCAATCCCCGTCAGACCATGACAAGATTGCGCCGTCTCTACGGGCGCATCCGCCTCGACGAGATGGAGCTCTCCATTTTGCGCGGCGTGCTCACGGCCATGCAGAACCAGGCTCACAAGCTGCGCCAGGCTCTCGCCGGGAAACCGTAGTAGGTTCAGGTTTGAAGGAGGAAAGCCCGCAAGGTCTATCCGGGTTTATACTTGACTAAAAAAGTAGGTTATTACATACTTTTAGGCGTTTAAAACCCACTAAGGATATGGCTATGAGATTGACCACAAGAGGCCGCTACGCGGTGACGGCTATGCTCGATCTGGCTCTTCACGGGGCATCAAAGCCCATAAGCCTTGCCGATATCTCCCAGCGCCAGGAGATTTCACTGTCCTATCTGGAGCAGCTCTTTGCCAGGTTGCGCCAGCATAAACTGGTGGCCAGTGTTCGCGGCCCCGGCGGCGGTTATTTGCTCAATCGTCCGGGAGACCAAATCAATGTCGCTGAAATTATCGATGCGGTTAACGAAAGCGTCGATGCCACCAGCTGCAGCGGTAAAGGCAATTGCCAGTCCGGCGAGGTTTGTCTCACCCATCATCTCTGGGAAGGGTTGAGCGATAAAATCCACGATTTTCTCAGTGAAATCACCCTCGGTCAGCTCACCGACAACCACCATGTTCAGGAAATCTGTGACCGCCAGAATCTCAAGGTCAGCCTTGCCCCTGTCAATAATGCCAGCCTGATAAAGACGTCGATGACCTCCTGAGACTCGAGCAATGAGATTACCGATTTACCTGGATTATGCCGCCACGACACCTGTGGATACTCGCGTAGCGGAAAAAATGATGGGTTATCTCACCATGGACGGGGTGTTTGGCAATCCCGCATCCCGCTCCCACAGCTATGGCTGGCGAGCGGAGTCTGCGGTTGAGGAAGCTCGCCGCCAGGTGGCGGATCTTATCGGCGCCGATGCCAGGGAAATTGTCTGGACGTCTGGTGCCACTGAGTCCGATAACCTCGCCATTAAAGGTTGCGCCCGCGCCAACCGCGATAAGGGCAAGCACATTGTCACCTCTAGCATTGAGCACAAGGCTGTTCTCGATACCTGTCGGCAGCTGGAACGGGAAGGCTTTGAGGTCACCTATCTGGCGCCGAATGCCGATGGCATTACCACCCCGGAAGCGATCAGCGAGGCGCTGCGCGAGGACAGTATTTTGGTGTCGGTGATGCATGTTAACAATGAAATTGGCGTTATCAATGATATTGCCGCCATCGGTGCCGTCTGTCGCGCCAAAGGCGTTTACTTTCATGTCGATGCGGCTCAGAGTCCCGGTAAGGCCGCTATTGATATCGCCGCCATGAGCGTGGATTTGATGTCCTTTAGCGCCCACAAAGTTTATGGCCCCAAAGGTGTTGGCGCTCTCTATGTTCGCCGCAAACCCCGCGTTCAGATTGAAGCCCAGATCCATGGCGGCGGTCACGAGCGCGGTATGCGTTCCGGCACTTTGCCGGTTCATCAAATTGTGGGCATGGGCGAAGCCTTCCGTCTCGCCAGCGGGGAGTGGGTTGAAGAAAATGTCCGTATTCTGGCGTTGCGCAACCGCCTCTGGGAGGGGCTGAAAACAATTGGCGAGATACAGGTCAACGGTTCTCTAGATCAGCGCGTCGCCGGCAATCTCAATGTCAGTTTTGCTTATATCGAAGGCGAGTCCCTGTTGATGGCACTCAAGGATCTGGCGGTATCCTCCGGCTCCGCCTGTACCTCTGCCAGCCTTGAACCATCTTATGTGCTCCGCGCCCTGGGGCTCGATGACGAGCTTGCGCACAGCTCCATTCGTTTCTCCATTGGCCGTTTCACCAGTGAAGAGGAAATCGACTACGCCATCAATCTGATTCAGCGAGCAGTGACAACGTTGCGCGCCCAGTCACCTTTATGGAAAATGCGCGCTGACAGCGGCTCTTCAGTAAACTGATCTTCGCGCTTGCCCCTCTGTGGGGGGGGCAGAAAAGCGTTTACTACGACCGCCAATCGCAAAAGGAAGAGGCGAGGCTGGGGAGGCAAATTCAGCGACCGTTGAGAAAACTGTGACCGCTCTCTGCTTTTCCTTGTAAGTGTCTGTTTTCAACGTTAAAATCCTCAGCCCTAATTAGCATACCAGGCTCGCCGGTAAATGCTCTAAAACCTTCAATGTGGAGATGGCTCATGGCTATAGAGAGAACCCTTTCAATTATTAAACCCGACGCTGTCGCCAAAAATGTGATTGGTGAAATTATCAGCCGCTTTGAAAAAGATGGTCTCAAAGTCATTGCCGCTAAAATGATCCAGCTCTCCCGCGAACAGGCGGAAGGTTTTTACGCCGAGCACAAGGAGCGCCCTTTCTTTAAAGATCTGGTCGGTTTTATGACATCCGGCCCCGTCGTTGTCCAGGTTCTGGAAGGTGAAAATGCCATTGCCCGCAACCGCGAATTAATGGGCGCCACCAATCCCCAGGAGGCGGCTCCAGGCACCATTCGCGCTGACTTCGCTGAAACCATCGATGCCAACGCCGTGCACGGCTCCGACTCTCCTTCGGCTGCCGGTCGCGAAGTGAAATACTTTTTTGACGATAAAGAACTTTGTGGCCGCTGAGTTTTATCGAAAATCTCTGCTCGGCCAGGCAGGTTTGACTTAATGACTGCGACAGCAACAGAGACAGTGCAAATCCACAAGCCCCGTGAAGGCAAGACCAACCTTCTGGGGCTTTCTGCTGAAAAGCTGGAACATTTTTTTGCCGAGCTCGGCGAAAAACGTTTTCGTGTGCCCCAGGTGCTCAAATGGATACACCAACGTGGTGTTGTGGATTTTGCCGAGATGACAGACCTGTCTAAATCCCTGCGGGAAAGGCTTGCGGAAATTGCTGAAGTGCGCCCTCCCGAGCTGGTTTCCCAGCACGATTCCAGTGACGGTACTCGCAAATGGCTGGTGCGCACCGGAAGTGGCGACTGTGTCGAAGCGGTATGGATACCGGAAGACGGCAGAGGAACCCTCTGCGTTTCTTCCCAGATCGGCTGTTCTCTCGACTGTAGCTTCTGTGCTACCGGCAAACAGGGTTTTAATCGCGATCTGACGGCGGCGGAAATTATCGGCCAGCTGTGGGTGGCTCTGGGCTCGTTTGGCAAATACGGCATGCACGAAAATCGCCCTGTCACCAATGTGGTGATGATGGGCATGGGTGAGCCGCTGATGAATTTTGACAATGTTGTCGACGCCATGAACCTGATGATGCACGATTGCGCCTATGGCTTGTCGAAGCGCCGAGTGACCCTCAGTACTGCTGGCGTGGTGCCGGCACTGGATAAATTGGGGGATGTCACCGATGTTTCCCTGGCTATCTCCCTGCACGCGCCAAATAACGAACTGCGCAACGAGCTGGTGCCCATTAATCGCAAATATCCCCTGGAAACCCTGATTGCATCGGCACGCAATTATTTGGGCAAGCTCCCTGATACCCACCGCAAGGTGACTGTGGAATACACGCTGATCGATCAGGTCAATGACCGCCAGGAGCACGCCCACCAATTGGCAGAGTTGTTGAAGAATTTGCCCTGCAAAATCAACCTGATTCCCTTCAATCCCTTTCCCAATTCTGGCTATCAGCGTGTTTCCGGCAATTCCTTGAATCGGTTCCGGGATATTCTTATCAAAGCGGGTTACACTGTCACCGTGCGCACCACAAGGGGCGATGATATTGCCGCTGCCTGTGGGCAGTTGGCAGGTGATTTTAATGATAAAACTCGGCGCAAGGAGCGTTATCAGCAACGCTACCAGCAGGGTGAGCAGGAAAGAGCTATTAGACTGGTCAATGTGGGGGAATAGATTGCGACTTGTGGTGCTGAATAAAACCATTGTTTTAGCCCTGGTTATGGCTCTGGTTGCCATAGCTGGCTGCTCGTCGCCCAGTAGTGGATACAAACCCGAGTCAGATAAGTCGAAGGCGCTTCACGACCACGTTCAGCTCGGCCTCAACTATATCGGCGAAGGCAATCGCCAGATGGCTCGGGTTCATCTGCTGAGAGCCCTTGAAATAGACAGGAAGTCGGCCTCCGCCCATAATGGCATGGCGCTGCTCTTCCAGCTTGAACTGGAAAAGGAACTGGCTGACGAGCATTACAGGAAAGCGATTTCCTACGACAAAAAATTTACGCGAGCCCGCAATAATTATGGCGTTTTCCTCTTCCAGGAGGGTCGTTACCAGGATGCCTACGAGCAGTTCGTCGCTGCTGGTGAAGATACCGCCTACAAACTGCGACCCCAGGTCTTTCTGAGTATCGGTGTCTGCGCAAAACAGCTGGGTAAACTCAAGAAAGCGGAGCAGGCCTGGACGAAAGCCATTGCCCTGTCTCCCCGCTACGCTCAACCCTACCTTGAGCTGGCGGAGTACTATTACGATCTTGAAGACTATGCCCGGGCGCGGGGGTATTTGAAAACCTTTGACGAACTGTCCAGACCCCAGGCTCGCAGCCTTTGGTTGGCGGTTCGTATTGCCGATCATTATGGCGACAAAAATGCTGTGGCCAGCAAGGGGCTTGCCCTTGAAAAACTTTTCACCAATTCCCGGGAAAACCGGGAATATCAGGCTTGGTTAAAAAATGAAGCACAACATTAACACAGCCAAACAAAGCATTAGTGCCCCAAACAGCCAATCTCTCGCAAGTCCGGGGCAGTCACTGCGGGATATTCGCCTTGCCAAAGGTATCTGCGGCGACTATGTCCAGCGCCAGCTCGGGCTGGGCGACAGTATTTTTCAGGCGCTGGAAGCGGATGATTATCGGCGTCTGCCAGCGCCGGTTTTTGTCAAAGGCTATCTGCGTCGTTATGCGGAACTGATGTCAGTGCGTCCGGCGCCCGTACTTGCCAGCTATCAGCGCTTCCTTGAAAGCCAGGGGCTGGCGCCTGCGCCTTCGGTGGCGTCCGCAGCCGACAGACCGCTGATCGCAATGGCCGGTTCTGCCATTGCCCTGTTACTGGCAACATCCCTGGTGTTTGGCGCCATGCTGGTTGACGGCGAAGCGGGGGAAAGTGCTGGAGGGATCGCTGCTGACCAGCTCGTTTATTCTGATGGCGACGAATTGACTGGTAAGAGTCCAGAGGTTACTGATAGTGTAACAAAGGCTGAAAACACCCTGGATCTCAGCTTTACTACCGACAGCTGGGTGGAGGTTGTGGATTCCAGAGACCATATTCTTGCGGTTTCCCTGCAGCGCGCCGGCGACAGCTTGCACCTCGAAGGTGAGCCGCCCTTTAACGTCATCCTGGGTTACGGTCCGGGCGTCACATTGACCTATCTGGGTCAGTCTGTACCCCTACAGCCCGACCCTGACACCTTTGCCGTTGAGATTACACTGGGCAAATGAGTACTCCACAGTGTCCAATAAAGCGGCGTAAATCCCGTCAAATTATGGTGGGATCCGTGCCTGTGGGTGGCGATGCCCCCATCAGCGTGCAAAGCATGACCAATACCGAAACCACGGATGTGGCGGCTACCGTTGCCCAGGTGCGGCGCCTGGAGAATGCCGGCGCCGATATCGTGCGAATTTCTGTACCCTCTATGGAGGCCGCTGTTGCTTTTGGTGAAATTCGTCGCCAAATAACGGTGCCTTTAGTGGCTGATATTCATTTTGATCACAAAATTGCTCTCAAGGTCATTGACGAAGGTGTGGACTGTCTGCGCATTAACCCCGGCAATATCGGCAGGGAAGACCGGGTGCGGGCGGTGGTGGAAAAGTCCCGCGATCACAATATTCCCATTCGCATCGGCGTCAATGCCGGTTCCCTGGAGAAAGACCTGCAGCGCAAATATGGTGAGCCGACGGCGCAAGCCCTTGTGGAGTCGGCCATGCGCCATATCGATATTCTCGAGCGGCTCAACTTCCATGAATACAAACTTAGTCTCAAAGCCTCCGATGTCTTTATGGCGGTGGAAGCGTACCGGCTGATTGCCCGCCAAATTGACAACCCTCTGCACCTGGGAATTACCGAAGCGGGAGGCTTGCGAGCGGGAACTGTCAAATCCGCCGTCGGTCTTGGCATGCTGTTGATGGAGGGTATCGGCGATACCCTGAGAATCTCTCTGGCGGCAGACCCCGTCGAGGAAGTCAAGGTGGGCTGGGACATTCTCAAGAGCCTGAAGTTGCGTTCCAAGGGAATCAATATCATCGCCTGCCCGAGCTGTTCGCGGCAAAACTTTGATGTTATTGCCACAGTCAATGCCCTTGAAGAGCGCCTGGAAGATATCACCGTCGCCATGGATGTTTCTATTATCGGCTGTGTTGTCAACGGTCCCGGAGAAGCCAAGGTGTCAGATCTGGGCTTGACCGGCGGCACGCCAAACAATCTGCTTTACGTGGATGGCAGGATCAGCGGCAAGCTCCAACAGGATGGTCTGGTCGACAATCTTGAGCGCCTGATTCGAGAAAAAGCACAGGCAAGGGCAGCCGAGGCCGATGCTATCATTGCCTCATCCAAAGGAAATTTCGACTAACCAATGAAAAAAATTCAGTCTATTCGGGGCATGAACGACCTGCTCCCCGATGAATCCCCTGTATGGCAATATCTGGAAGATAGTGTTCGCACGCTTTTTGATCGCTATGGACTCAGGGAAATCCGCTTTCCCATTCTCGAGCAGACCGAACTTTTTAAGCGCTCGATTGGTGAAGTCACCGATATTGTCGAGAAAGAAATGTATACCTTTCTCGACCGCAACGACGAAAGCCTGACACTGCGCCCCGAGGGCACGGCGGGTTGTGTGCGCGCCTGTGAAGAAGCGGGGCTGTTCAACCAGTCGCCAAGGCTCTGGTATCGCGGCCCCATGTTTCGCTACGAAAGACCTCAGAAGGGTCGCCTGCGTCAATTTCATCAGATAGGTGCTGAAATTTTCGGCCTCGAAGGTCCCGACATAGATGCCGAAGTTCTGATTATGACCAACCGGTTGTGGCGGGAGCTGGGGCTCAGCGACCATGTGCGCCTGGAAATTAACTCCCTGGGTACTGGGCAGGATCGCGCCAACTACCGGGATGCGTTGGTGGCCTGGCTTGAGGTGCGTCATCAACATCTGGACGAAGACAGTCAGCGCCGTTTAGCCACGAACCCTTTGCGTATTCTCGACAGCAAAAACCCGGAAACCCAGGCTCTCCTGGTGGATGCCCCTCGTCTCAGCGACTATCTCGGCGATGAAGCGGCCAGGCATTTTAGCGAACTTTGCGCTATTCTCGACGCCGCCGGAGTGACATACTCCGTCAACGAAAAATTGGTTCGCGGGTTGGACTATTACGGCAAAACGGTTTTTGAATGGGTGACCAGCTCACTGGGTGCTCAGGGAACCATCTGCGCCGGTGGCCGTTATGATGGTCTCGTTGAGCAGCTCGGTGGCAAACCGACCCCGGCGGTGGGTTTTGCCATGGGCGTGGAACGTCTGGTCTTGTTGTTGCAAGCTGCGGGGGTCGTTCCTGAGGCTATTGGCCACAATGTCGATGTCTATGTCATTGGGGCTGGCAATGTCAGCGCCCCAATGCTGGTGGCGGCGGAAACTGTGCGCAGCCTCTGCCCGCAACTGCGGGTGTTGAGCCATTGTGGTGGCGGCAGTTTCAAAAGTCAGTTTAAAAAAGCTGACCGCAGCGGCGCGGTTATTGCCCTGGTTATCGGTGAGGACGAGGCGGCGAAAGGCGAGGTTACCCTGAAATTCCTTCGGGAAGATCTCCCTCAGCAAACTCTGACAATGACCGCGGCGGTAGAGGTGATCAAAACCCGTTTTAATCGTCCATAGTGGCGTAATGGCGAAACAAAAATTTGACTGGAGTGAATTGTGGCAGATCATCTCAACGATGAAGAGCGGCTTGAAGCGGTAAAAAAATGGTGGCAACGCAATGGCGCCACCCTGGTGGTTGTTGTGGTTTTGACCCTGGGCGGCTGGTATGGCTGGCAGTATTGGCAGGGCACACGGCAAAACCAGGCGGAAGAGTCATCCTATGTTTATATGGCGATGCTCGATGCCCTGACCCTGTGGGAGCAGGATGCCAGTGAAGAAAATACTACCCGTACAGTTGCCCACGCAGAAACCCTGAAAAAACTGGGCAAGAACAGCCTTTACGCTGTCTATGGCGCGATGACTGTGGCCAAGCTGGCGGTGGCGGAAGGTGATTACGCCAATGCAGCGGCAGAATTGCAGTGGGCGCTTGAGGATACCGACGATGCAGCTATGCAGGCACTTATACGGCTGCGGCTTGCCAAGGTGGAGTTTGCCCGTGACAATAGCCAACAGGCGCTAGACCTGCTCAATCAAACTCCACCGGAATCTTTTGCCGCCCTTTATGAAGAGCTCAAAGGAGACATTTTTGCAGCTCAGGGAAAACGAGAGAGTGCTGGAAACGCCTATAAAATGGCACTGGAAAAGCTCAATGACTCAGATGCGCGCGCCCAGGCGTTGCTCGAGCTTAAACTTAATGAAGTAATGCCTGAAGCGGAGAAAACAGCCGCCGGGGAGGATGAAGCCTGATGAGAATACTGATCCCCTTAATTGCCGTCGCACTCCTGTCCGGCTGTAGCACCCTCAAATTCTGGGAAGATGATGAAGTGGATGAGTTGGCTCCCGCAGAGCTTGTCGACTTTACAGAAGAAGTCCGTGTTGAAAAGCTGTGGTCGCGGGGTGTCGGCGGTCAGGATGAACTCTATTCCAGCCTGCGTCCAGCGCTGTTGGATAATGTCATTTACGCGGCTAACGACAGTGGCAAAGTGGTGGCTATCAACGCCAGCAACGGCAAGGTGCTGTGGAAAGAGGATGTTGATCAGGACATCAGCGGCGGTGTCGGAGTCGGAGGTGATCTGGTTTTGGTTGCAGACATCGAAGGCCGCATCTTTGCCCTCGATCGCAATAGTGGCGATCTCCGCTGGAAGACCAATATTAAGAGAGAAGTACTGTCTGCGCCTGCCAGTAACGGTGACGAAGTGGTGGTTCAGACTCTTGACGGCTTCCTGGTGGGACTCAATGGCAACAATGGCGGAGAACTCTGGCGCTATCGCGCCGATATCCCTTCGCTGACATTGAGAGCGCCAACATCCCCCTTGATAACTGGCAATACCGTGATTGCAGGCTTTGCCAATGGCAAACTCGTGGCGCTGAACACAGCCAGCGGTGCGCTTTTATGGGAAAACCGGGTTGCTCTGCCGAAGGGTCGTTCCGAGCTGGAGCGCATGGTGGATATTGCCGGTTCACCTATTATTGAGGGCGATATGGTCTATGTGACCAGCTATCACGGTCGTGCCGCAGCTGTCACCAGGGGAACCGGGCGCAGCATTTGGTACCAGGATCTGTCCAGCGTTCAGCAGCCGGGTTATGGCATGGATCAGCTCTATATCACTCAGGATAATGACGAGGTCAAGGCTCTGCGCGCCACCAGCGGACAGGTACTCTGGTCCAATGTGCAAATGACCTATCGCCAGCTCAGCGCTCCAGGTTATGCTGGCGGATATGTGGCCGTTGGCGATGCAGAGGGTTATCTCCATGTACTTTCGGCAAACGATGGCCGTATGGTGGGGCGCAAAAAAGTGGATGGCAGTGGTGTCAGTGCGCCGATCCTGTCCGATGGCCGCGTAGTCTACGTCTTTGATAACGATGGCGACATTACGGCATTTACCTTCAAGGCTAAATAATGAGGGCCGCTACCTAAAGTAGTAGCCGTAGCTTTGCTATTTAAAAGCCTGCCTTTTCGGCAGGTTTTTAATTTGTGAGTCAGGCCTGGTGCCCAGTGCTTTGGCGGCTCTGTTCTATCTTCCTGTATAGGCAAGGGCTATTATTGGAATAGCCTTTTTTTATTTTCCAATTTCTGGCTATTAGGACTATGCTCAACTCTCGACCTAATATAATTTCAAGGAGTTTGACGATGGCTCTAAAAGGTTCCAAAACTGAACAAAATCTCAAAGACGCCTTTGCCGGCGAGTCCCAGGCCAACCGCCGCTATCTTTACTTTGCCTCAAAGGCAGATGTTGAAGGTTACAACGATGTCGCTGCGGTTTTTCGTTCAACCGCAGAAGGTGAAACTGGCCACGCTCACGGGCACCTGGAATACCTCGAAGAAGTCGGCGACCCCGCCACAGGCCTTCCCATCGGTGGCACCGCAGATAACCTCAAAGCCGCAGTGGCCGGTGAAACCCACGAATATACCGATATGTATCCCGGCATGGCCAAAACTGCTCGCGACGAGGGTTTTGACGAAATTGCCGACTGGTTTGAAACCCTGGGCAAAGCCGAGCGCAGCCACGCCAACCGTTTCCAAAAAGCGCTGGACACCCTCGACACTTAATGGGTTAGTGCTACACGCCCTTGCGCAGACACACAGTCTGCAGTGCGGACTGTGTGTCTTGTTGTGCCTGAGAGTCATGAGCCGACAATCATAACCAGCCGAGGTAAGCCCAATGAAAGAAGGCAGCCTGGAAGCGCCCACCCGCCATCCCATCAATTGGCAAGACGATGACTTTTATAGTGAAGACGCTCTCAACAAAGAACTTGAGCGTGTTTACGATATCTGCCACGGTTGCCGCCGCTGTGTCAGCCTCTGCAACGCTTTTCCCACGCTCTTTGACCTGGTCGACGAATCGGAAACTATGGAGGTCGACGGCGTTGCCAAGACCGATTACATCAAAGTGGTTGACCAGTGCTATCTTTGCGACCTCTGTTATATGACCAAGTGTCCCTATGTGCCGCCCCATGCGTGGAATGTGGATTTCCCCCACCTCATGCTGAGAGCCAAGGCGGTGAAGTTCCGCCAGGGCAAAAGCACCTTCAGGGATAAATTTCTTTCCAGTACGGATGCGTTGGGGAAAATGTCGACGACCATTCCTTTGGTGGATCTCACGGTCAATGCGGTGAACAAAAGCACTGTAGGGCGCAAATTACTGGCCAAAACTCTTGGCTTGCACCCTGAGGCCACACTGCCGGAGTTCAATCATAAAACCGCCAGACGCCGTGCCTCAAAGGTGCTTAAAGCTCCGCAAATCACCAAGCATACAGAGACAACTACGGGCAAGGTGGCGCTATTTACCACCTGTTACGGTAATTACAACAAGCCCGATGTCTGCGAAGACCTGATTGTTGTCTTTCAGCACAGTGAGATGGAAGTGGTACTGCCGAAAAGCGAAGCCTGTTGCGGTATGCCCAAGCTGGAGCTGGGGGATATAGATGCGGTTATCCGCGCCGCCAGGGTCAATATTCCCCTGTTGGCAAACCTGGTTGATCAGGGTTATGACATTGTCGCGCCAGTGCCGTCCTGCGTGCTGATGTTCAAACAGGAGTTGCCTTTGATGTTGCCCGACGATGCCGACGTTAAAAAGGTTCAGCAGGCCATGTTCGATCCTTTTGAGTATCTAATGTTGCGGCACAAGGCCGGATTGTTGAATACAGACTTTAAGCAACCCCTGGGGGATGTCAGCTACCAGGTTGCCTGCCACCTGAGGGTGCAGAATATTGGTCTCAAAACTCGGGATGTGCTCAACCTGGTTCCACAAACACAGGTCAATGCCATTGAACGCTGTTCCGGTCACGACGGCACCTATGCGGTGCGTATCGAATCCCATGAGGCTTCGGTAAAAATCGCGCGCCCGGTCGCCCGCAAAGTGGATGAGCAAAAACCCCAGCATTTCGCCAGCGATTGCCCCATGGCTGCCCAGCAAATAGCGGATGTTGCCACAGCCAATGTGCTTCCGGAACACCCCATGAGTCTGTTACGCAAAGCCTATGCTATTTAGGAGTGAATTGTGAAGTTAACCCGCAGTGACCTGATGTCCCTGGAAAACTACGCCAGCCAGCGCAATCAATTTCGCGCAGAGGTCATGGCCCATAAAAAAAATCGTCAGATTCAATTGGGCGAAAACGCCCGCCTGCTTTTTGAAGACCGCTTGACCGTCCAATACCAGATTCAGGAAATGCTTCGCGTTGAACGCATTTTTGAAGCGGCGGGCATCGCCGAAGAGCTGGATGCCTACAACCCGCTAATTCCCGACGGCGATAATTGGAAGGCCACCTTGATGCTGGAGTATCCGGATGTCAGCGAGCGTCGGGTTAAACTCGCTGGCCTGCTGGATATTGAAAACCGGGTGTGGGCGCAGGTTGAGGGTTTCGACAGAGTTTATGCCATTGCCGATGAAGATTTGGACAGAGCCACCGATGAGAAAACCTCCAGCGTTCACTTTTTGCGCTTTCAGTTCAGTGGGGATATGGTGGCCTCTGCGAAGAGTGGCGCGCGGTTGTCACTGGGCATAGATCATCCCAACTACAATACTTGCCTGAACCCGTTGCCGGACAATTATCGCCAGGCATTGATCGCGGATTTTGCCTGAAAACCGTTAAAGGCGGAAAGCCAAGGACTATTGGCAGCCGTCAGAATTTTTTGCGGCTCCGCTGTTTTACCTCCGCTGGTTTGCGGTTTTTTGATCTCAACTTGTCTCCCCGTGGCGGCAGGCCGGTGTGCTGGGTGAGAATGGCTTTGCCTTCTTCCGGTTTCTTGGGTTTCCAGTTGCGCGGTTGAAAGCGGGGAATCAGCTGATCCTTGCGGTTGCCGATGAGGTCGCCGCGTCCCATCTGCTGCAGCGCCTCCCGCAACAATGGCCAGTTTTCCGGGTCGTGATAGCGCAAAAAAGCTTTGTGGAGACGGCGGGCGCGCAGGCCTTTGGCGGTTTCCACCGCGTCGCCGTGCTTTCTCGAAATACGGCGCAATGGATTTTTGCCGCTGTGGTACATGGTGGTGGCCATGGCCATGGGCGAAGGGTAAAAGGTTTGTACCTGGTCGGCGCGAAAGCCGTTGCGCTTTAGCCACAGCGCCAGATTCATCATGTCCTCAGCGCTGGTGCCGGGATGGGCGGCAATAAAATAGGGAATCAGATACTGTTCTTTGCCCGCTTCTTTGGAAAACTGTTCAAACATAGCCTTGAAGCGGTCATAGCTGCCCATGCCCGGTTTCATCATTTTCGATAGCGGGCTGTCTTCCGTGTGTTCCGGCGCTATTTTCAGGTAGCCACCCACATGGTGGGTCACCAGCTCGCGAACATATTCCGGGGTTTCCACGGCGAGGTCGTAACGCAGCCCGGACGCGATCAACACTTTTTTGACGCCGGGCAATTGCCTGATCCGCCGGTAGAGATGAATCAGCGGCGTCTGGTCGGTATTGAGGTTTTTGCAGATGCCGGGGTAGATGCAAGATAGGCGCTTACAGCTCTCTTCAATGGCTTTGCTGTTGCAATTGAGCCGCCACATATTTGCCGTGGGGCCGCCGAGGTCGGAAATTACACCGGTAAAGCCCGCCGTTTTATCCCGTATAGCTTCCACTTCCCGAGCGATGGAGTCCTCGGAGCGACTCTGAATAATACGGCCTTCGTGCTCGGTAATGGAGCAGAAGGTGCAACCGCCAAAACAGCCGCGCATGATATTGACGGAGAAGCGAATCATCTCCCAGGCGGGAATTTTGGCATCGCCGTAGCTGGGGTGGGGGGCGCGGGCGTAGGGCTGATCAAATACCCAGTCCATTTCTTCGGTGGTGAGCGGAATGGGCGGTGGGTTCAGCCACACGTCCCGGTTGCCGTGGCGCTGCACCAGGGGCTTGGCGTTGCCCGGATTGGTTTCCAGGTGGAGGATGCGGGAGGTATGGGCGTAGAGCACCGGGTCGTCTTTCACCTGCTCGAACGAGGGCAGGCGAATAAAGCTGGTTGCAGAATATTCCCGCTTGGTGGCGTTGCGTCGACCGCGGTGATCATGCATGTCGATAATATTCACAGCCCGCTCTTCGACACCGCTGGTGGTTTCCTGTGTGGCACAGGGAGGCTTGGCGCCGTTATTTTCGCGAAGATCGCTGGTTTCCTGATAAGGGTTGACGATGGGCTCGACGACGCCGGGTTTGT
This sequence comes from Porticoccaceae bacterium, assembly GCA_050175615.1. Classification (GTDB taxonomy): domain Bacteria; phylum Pseudomonadota; class Gammaproteobacteria; order Pseudomonadales; family Porticoccaceae; genus CAYXXZ01. Next base: position 14,802 of record JBFXIU010000055.1, read on the forward strand.
CCACATCGGTGGAGTCAATTTCCAGCCAGCCAGCGGGCAATGTTTTGCGAATAAAGGCGGTGCCGCGAATATCCTGAATGTCGGCGATAGCCTCCCTCTGAGCCAGGCGGTGGCTGAGTTCAATCAGGGCACGCTCGGCATTGCCGTAGAGCAATATATCGGCTTTCGAATCCAGGAGCACCGAACGGCGAACCTGATTGCTCCAGTAGTCGTAATGGGCAATGCGCCGCAGGCTGGCCTCGATGCTGCCAATGACCACGGGCACACCTTTAAAGGCTTCCCGGCAGCGCTGGGCGTAAACAGTGACAGCGCGATCTGGGCGTTTGCCGCCGATATTGCCGGGGGTGTAGGCGTCGTCCTTGCGAATCTTATGATCTGCCGTGTAGCGGTTGATCATGGAATCCATATTGCCGGCGGTGACACCAAAATAGAGATTGGGTTTGCCGAGGCGTTGAAAGTCGCTTTTGTCCGTCCAATCCGGCTGGGCGATGATGCCAACCCTGAAGCCCTGAGCTTCCAAGACTCGGCCAATCACGGCCATGCCAAAACTGGGGTGATCCACATAGGCGTCGCCGGTCACCAGAATAATGTCGCAGCTGTCCCAGCCAAGTCTGTCCATTTCCTTCCTTGACATGGGCAGAAACGGCGCGCGCTCAAAGCACTCCGCCCAATATTTGCGGTAATCGAAGAGTTTGGTGACTGGAGGTGAGGCAAGCTGCTGGGACATGACGCAATAGAAATAAGAACTGGTCACGGATTATACACCAAGTCCTTGGTTTCCACCCTGTTAACAGGCGTTTGACAACGCCGACATGAAAAACTGGGTCAAAAGGGCGGAAAGTAGTCCTCAGCTGCCCTTTTGGCTGACAGTTCAGGGCGCATTGCCAAAGGCCTGCGCCCGCATTGCACGTTTGTCCGTGCTTTCAGATGACAGCTGCCACCCCTGGGTATGCTCTGTGACCAGAGTTTTTAGCGCATTGATATGGGCCTCATTGGTATTGAGCGCGGCAATGTAATGGAAGTGTTCGCCCCCGGCGGTAAGAAAATAGCCTTTGTTTTCAACGGCTATTTCTTCCAGAGTCTCAAGGCAATCAGCGGAAAATCCGGGGCAGAAAACATCCACTGACCTGGTGCCGGTAGCGGGCAGATTTTGCAAAGTTTTGTCGGTGTAGGGTTGCAGCCACTCGGCTTTGCCGAAACGGGATTGAAAGGTGGTGATGTAATCATCTCTGTTAAGTCCCAGGTTTTCGGCAATCAGTCGCGATGTCTTCTGGCATTCGCAAAAATAGGGATCACCTTTATCCAGATAAAAACGGGGCACTCCGTGGTAGGAAAGCACCAGTTTTTCCGCTTTGCCGTGGCTGTTCCAGTGCGCCCTGATGGCGTCGCAGCAGGCCTGGATGTAAGGGGTAAAATCGTGATAGTGGCTGATAAAACGAAATTCCGGCAGCCAGCGACGACCTTTGAAATCCTTGGCGATGGCGTCAAAGGTCGACGCAGTTGTGGCGCCGCAATACTGAGGGTAAAGAGGCAGCGCGAGGACTTTTCTGGCGCCCCGTTCACAGAGTTTGTCGATGGCCGAAGCAATGGATGGATTGCCGTAGCGCATGCCGATTTCAACCACAAAGGAGGCGCCCAGCTGCTGCTGTAAGTGATCCCGCTGCGCCAGGCTGTGGGTCAATAGGGGGGAGCCTTGATCGGTCCAGACTTCGGCATAGTTTTTTGCCGATTTGGCCGGGCGTATACGCAGAATGATGCCGTGGAGAATCAACCACCACAGGGGGCGGGGAATCTCGACAACTCGGGGATCCCAGAGAAATTCACCCAAGTATTTGCGCAGCGCTTTCGCCGTTGGCGCATCCGGTGTGCCCAGATTAACCAGCAAGATGCCGATTTTATCCTCTTGCTGGTGGCTGAACGATGTTAAACCTTTGAATCCCATATCCATGCGCCGCTGTTAATTGAGTCTGTATTTTAGCGTCGAAAATCCGGCTTTGGTGGGATTGTTGCCGGCATGGCGGTTTTTATTGGGAATATCAAGGAAAAATCTTTAATCCCGAGGGTGTTGGTAAAGCTGGGCGATCCTGGCAAGAGTATTATTTAGATTCAGTCTTCAA
>JBFXIU010000056.1:0-16825 GCA_050175615.1 Porticoccaceae bacterium
CGACACCACTGCGGCTGATCTCTTCGGCAAAGGTTCCCCTGTAGGTAATGATCATGCTGACGCCATCCACCACCACATCAATCACCTGCCAGCGGTCATTGCGATTCTCCATTCGCAGCATCACTGCAACAGGATTCCCTGTGGACGTATTGGTGACACTGAGCCTGACCACCGCGCTGCGACTGCCGAGCTTTTTCTCGCCGATAAGGTTGACCGGCTCATTGCGGAAGGTAAACATGGCATTGGCGTAGGTGCGCACCATCAATTGGCGGAATTCATCGACAAGCAGGCGCCGCTGTTGCTCCGTTGCCTGAGCCCAATGGTTGGCCATGGCAAGCTGGATCATGCGATTAAAATTAAAGTGCGGCGCCACCCGCTCGAGCACCATGGCCTTGAGTTGATCCGGATGCTGTTCGTAGATCAGCTGATTGCTGTTCATATCGGCAACCACGTCGCTGACGGTGAATTCAACCAGATTCAGGGGGCCAGAGCTTTCCAGGGCGCAGAGCCGGCCACTCAACAGGATAGCGAAGAGAACAACTAGAAATGACCTTATATCTACCTTCATCGTACCGCTACTCAGTTATTTTTCAGTGGCGGCGGGTTTCTCTCCCGCCTTGTTAAACAGCACCTGACCGATCAGGTTTTCCAGTACTATAGCAGAGGAGGTCAGCCACACCAGATCGCCATCCTGAAGCATTTCCGTGTCGCTGCCGGTCTGCAGTCCGACGTACTGCTCGCCCAAAAGCCCGGAAGTCAGAATGCTCATTGAAGAATCGGTGCTGAATTGATACTGGCTGTCCAGCGTCATTGTGACCACAGCCTTGTGCTGTTCGCCATCGTAGCGGATGTCGCTGACCCGTCCCACAGTTACACCGGCGCTTTTCACCGGCGCCCGGCTCTTGAGGCCGCCGATATTGTCAAACTCCGCGTTCACCTCATAGGCATCACCGCGCTGCAATGTGGTCAGGTTGGCGACCCGCAACGACAGGAAAACAGTGGCGACAATACCCATAACAACGAAAATTCCAACCCATAGATCGACCATTTGGCGATTCATTTCTTACCTCTACCTCTCTGACATCATTATTGCCAAATCCGGCCATATCGGCCAACTCTGGACGCCCGCGGCATCAAATTCCCCTGAACATAAATGCCGTCAAAACAAAATCCATACCCAAAACCACGAAGGCCGACCTAACCACCGTCTGCGTGGTTGCCAGGGACACCCCCTCGGCGGTGGGTGTGGCCTGATAGCCCTGAAAAACGGCAATAAAGGTAATGGCGACCCCAAAAAACAGGCTTTTGATAATACCGTTAACCACATCGAGTCGAAAATCCACTGCCGCCTCAATTTGCGACCAGAAAGTGCCCATATCCACTCCGAGCAGAAGCACCGCCACGATGTAACCGCCAAAAATACCGACCACGTTAAAGATGGAGGTGAGCAGGGGCACCGACAGAATTCCCGCCCAAAACCTTGGTGCTATGACTCTCGAAACCGGCTGAATCGCCATCATTTCCATGGCGGTGAGCTGTTCGGTGGTTTTCATCAGACCAATTTCTGCGGTGACTGCAGAACCGGCGCGACTGGAAATCAACAGTGCCGAAAGCACCGGCCCAAGCTCGCGAATCAGCGCCAGCGCCACCACCATGCCGACAATATCGCCGGAGCCAAAGCGCTCCAGGGTGTCATACATTTGCAAACCGAGAACCAGCCCCACAAATAACCCCGGCACAATAATAATCACCAGGGATAACACACCAATAAAGTACATTTCCTTGATAACCAACCCCGGGCGGCGCAGGCAAATGGCGGAAGACACAATAACGGCGACAAAGAACCGTGCGGCAACCCCCAGATTAACCAGATTCCCGGTAACCCGGCTGCCCAGATGGCGCAGCGCGCCAGCTATTGTGGAAACACTGCGCTTTATCACCAATATGTACTCCCATTTGCCAGGCATTTTTGCCTTGGAATATGATGTAAATTCAAAACCGAACCGGTGGCAATCAATGGCCGCACCTCGCTATTGGCGGGAAAGCATACGCCGATAGTCTTCTGCCGGATAATGAAAGGCCACAGGGCCATCCGCCTCCGCATCCACAAACTGACGCACATAGGGATCTGTGGAGGCATGAATCTCGGCAACGGTTCCTTCGGCAATAACCATGCCTTCAGAAATCAGATAGACATAGTCGACTATTTTCAGCGACTCCTGAACATCGTGAGTAACGACAATGGACGTAGCCCCCAAAGCATCGTTCAGGGTGCGTATCAGGCGTCCGATAATGGCCAGGGATATGGGATCCAGCCCGGCAAAGGGCTCGTCGTACATAATCAGCATGGGGTCGAGGGCAATGGCTCTGGCCAAGGCCACACGTCTCGCCATGCCTCCAGAAAGTTCTGAGGGCATCAGCTGGGCGGCGCCGCGCAGGCCGACGGCGTGAAGCTTCATCAGAGTGAGATCGCGAATCAGGGATTCCGGCAGTTCGGTGTGCTCCCGCATTTGAAAAGCGACATTGTCAAAGACCGACATATCGGTAAAAAGGGCGCCCATCTGAAAGAGCATGCCCATTTTGCGCCGCAGCCTGAACAAATCGCCGCTGCCCAAATGCGGCACCGATTGGCCGTCAACAATCACATCGCCCGCTGTCGGTTTTAACTGGCCGCCAATCAGCCGCAGCAGCGTGGTTTTACCACAGCCGCTGCCCCCCATAATGGCGACAACCTTACCTTTGGGAATACGAAGGTTGATATTGCGCAACACTGCGCGTTCGCCGTAAGCAAAATCAACGTTGTCGATATCGACCAGGGTTTTGACGTCCATATTGCACTACTCAACAGATTTTCTGACACAGGATTCCATAACCACCTGAATACCGGGCTACTACCGGCCATTCCGGCTGCCATACTGGGCACAGGCTATCACAGATACCCCATCAACCCGTGGATTGCTGCAGGTACAAGGTTGCCGCCTCTGAATCCATGGGTTTGCTGAAGTAATAACCCTGGGCGCTATCGCAGCCAATATCTTTGAGCAATGCCAGACAGGACTCTGTTTCGACACCAATGGCCACAGTTTCAAGTTTCATAATGGCGGACATTTCGACCATGGCGCGAACAATGGCGCGACTGTCTTCATCGTCAGCAAGATCTTTGATAAAACGCCTGTCGATCTTGAGCCTGGCAATGTTCAAGCGCCTCAGATTGTCAAATCGAGTGTAACCTGTACCAAAATTATCAATAGATAGCCTGATTCCCTGGGCTTTCAACTGATCGGCAGCCAGAAAAGCGTGCTCCAGGGTTCTCAGCAGTGTGGATTCCGTCAGCTCAAGGTGCAGCAGGGCGTGGGGCAACCCGGTGCTGTCGAGAATCTGGGTGACAACGGTTTCAAGCCGGCTTCTTTCCAGCTGCACCGTGGACACATTGACGGACATGGCGCCAAAATAAAGCCCGGCCTGCTGCCACTGACGAGCCTGCTGGCAGGCCTCCCTTATTACCCACTCGCCCATGGGTACAATCAGCCCGGTATCTTCAGCCAGGGACATAAAATAACCTGGATCCTGAATACCCAACCGTGGATGGTTCCAGCGCAACAAGGCCTCCATACCGGTAATTTTGCCAGAGGAAAGGCAGATCAGCGGCTGATAAAACAGTTCCAGTTCGCGGTTTTCTATTGCCTGGGACAATGCGTTTCTCAAATCCATTTCACGCTTGGCGGAGGCCTCCATGTCCGTGTGGTAGAAATGGTATTTGGCGCTGCCGCTTTGTTTTGATAATTCGTTGGCGGTTCCCGCCTGGCGAAACAGGGTAGCCACCTCAACGCTGTCATCGGGAAAAATCGACAGTCCCAGAGACACCTGAATACTGACTTTTTCCCCCTGAAAGTCGTAGGGTTTTGCCATGGCAGCGAGTATGTCACGGCAACAATCCAGCGTCGGATCGTTATCCTCGCCGACGCCCACAATAACCAGAAATTGATCACCCGCGTAGCGCGCCAGGAAAGGTTGTTGCCCACAGGTATCGGCAAGTCGCTGGGCGGCCTCCTTAAGAAACCAGCTGCCATTGTCAAAGCCATAAATTTCATTGATCAACTTGAATTTGTCGAGGGTGATCAATAACACTGCAAAACGGTCGTGATTGAGCTTGGCATCGGCGAGAATGTCAGCAACTTTTTCCAATGCCAGGTTTCTGTTGGGCAGCCCCGTCAGAGTATCGTAATAAGCCATATAGCGAACCCGCTCTTCTGCCCGCTTGCGCTCGGTAATATCACGGGTCAACACCAGAGCGGCTTCGTCCATCAGCGGCATCTGCACTTTGCTGGCTTTGGACTCAAAGGCGTAATCACCGTTTTCGGTTTCCGCCAGAATATAGGGTTGGGCTGCGGAATGTTCGGCTCTTTCCGTGGCGCCCGTGGAAAAAACCCGTTTGATCAGATTTTCGTACTGGTTCGCCGCACTGCCACTGAGAATATCCTTGATGTGACGGCCAACAATTCTGGAGGCATTTGCCACCATGGCCGCCGGCGCGAGAACCTCGAGAAAGCGCCCATTGCGGTCAAACACCATGAGCTGATCGGGAATAGCCTCGGTAATGGCTCTCAGGCGCGCCTCGCTGCGCTGTATCGACAGTTCCAGCGCCTTCTTTCTCTCAATATATTGCAGCTGAAGCCCCAGTATGGCCGTGGCTGGCGCCATGACCGCCAACACGCTGAGAATGTAGGTTTGAACACCGTCATCGGGGAAAACAAATTCTGCGTAATAGGGCTGTAAAAAAGCGACCACATGGGCAACCAGGCCAAACACCAGCAATTGAACCAGCCCGAGTTTCAGCCAGCCCCTGTTTACCAGAAAACGAAACACCAGCCCCAGCACGAGCGCCAAAACAATATTGGTTGTTCCTGCAACCGCAAACACTCCCCCCATCCACAAACGGTATGAGCAGGCGATGGCCGCAGCGACGCCCCCCACTATGGGGCCATAGATAAGGGTGGCTATGCTGACAATGACAATGGAGGCATCCACCCAGCTCCACAGCCCCGGCATCAGGTAGATATACATCATCATAATGGCGACCGTTGCCAGACCAAAGAGCACACCGGAAACAAACTGGGCTTTCAGGGATTGGGTTGGCCAACGGTAGGTGATTAATGACTGGAGCCAGCATACTGCCAGTAACATTGCAGCATTGTTAACGAGATCCAATATCATAAGTTTCTCTGCCTGCTCTGCGGGATAGGTCCCTGTTTACGATATCCAATACAGCACCTGTCTCGACAGCATCAAGACTGTTGCTGTGAATCGCTGCCGCTTCCAGCCTGCCTGCAACATATAATGTTAATGTCTCTCTGTCTAGCGCAGACGGTTGTTGCTAGGAGCCCCGTTTACTGAATTTTTCCTTGTTTTCTTCCCTTTTTTCATCGCTCTTGCGCAACAGCACATAGGTGGCGCCAAAACCGCCGTGATGGCGCTGGGCACTGTGAAAGGCGAGCACGGCATCCATCTGCCGCAACCAGTGATTGGTACAGCTTTTCAGCAATGCCGGTTTTTCCCGTTGTTCACCTCTTCCGTGGGTAATAAGGACGCAGCGAATATTGGCGGCAACACAGTCAGTGATAAATTGCAGAACGGCTTTTCTGGCCATTTCCACCGTCATGCGATGAAGGTCAAGCCGCGAATCCAGGGCATATTTGCCAAGACGCAGATTTTTAAAAACCCCGTGTTGAACGCCATCCCGCTTAAACGACAATTCGTCCCAGGGCTTTACGGGAACAATTAAATCCTCATCATCGAGATAATCTCTGTAGTTTTCACCGCTGGCTTCCGCGGCGAGGCGGCGAACTTTCATCCCAGGGGTAATTTCCACCTTGGTGGCGGCAATTAGCTGGCCGCTGGTTTTCAGCGGCTCAACATCGCCGACGAGCTCCCGAAATAGCTTGGTTTCATCCTCTTTCATAGCGACACTATTTTTGCCAGGCGGCATGGCATCATCCGCCACTGCCGGTTTTTACAGAGACTGTCATTTCAAACTCAAATGGCTGAGATCTAAGTCCAGGTCTTCAATAACGCGACGCTCTTCAGGGCGAAGCACATCGGCGCCAGGTTCGTCGAGACTAAGGTGGTCGGTATTGGGCGCCGTCACTGAGTCTTTTTTACGCTCATCGGCGCGGAGAACATCGGCGCCCAAGGGCGCCACCGTAGCCTGTTGATTTTGGCTCGGGCTGATGCTTCCGTTCTCAGCAGATGCGCTTATAGATTCATCCTCAGGGGACATTTTGACAATGGCTCCCGCCTTAAGCAGAGCTGCGCACCATTTTTCCGCGCTAGCCTGGTCGAGCTGTCTTTTAATGGTGACAGGCCTGCCACAAAAAAGCTTATTGATACCTTCATCATCGAGACTGAACAGCTGTTGCAGTTTTTGCCTCACGTCCATCAATCCGTGGCCAGGAGCAATATCGCCGCGAAAAACCAGTTTGTAGGTGCTCATGATTTAGCCTTACAGATTATTGTCATGGGATACAGCTATCAAACCCATCACTTGGAGCAAATATTTCAGGGTTGCGCTGAAAGTGTAGCCAAACGCCATGGATTTCTCCACGGGCTTGCTTGGCAACCAGCCGCGCCAGAGCGCTAAAATAGCAGCAGTCCCCAAACCAGTACCAGCAGGGTTACGGAAAGCAGAACCGCTGCAGACCCCAGATCCTTGGCTCTTCCCGACAGTTCTGCATGCTCCAGACCGATTCTGTCGATGGCAGCTTCAACAGCGGAATTCAATAACTCGACTATCAGAATCAGCATCACCGAACCCACCAGCAACGCCCTTTCGACCCCATCGCTGCCCAGCCACAACCCCAGGGGAATCAATACCACAGACAGCGCCACTTCCAGTCGAAAAGCTTCTTCATGGATGTAGCAGGCCTTTAAACCCTTAACAGAATAGGTCAACGCGCCCACCAACCGACGCTTTAGCAATCCTTTAACGCTGTTCATGTGCGCTGTAACTATCCACCCGTCAGTGTCTGATCCATGTCCAACGCAGGGATCGAATGAAGTTTGCCAACCGCGACGGCGGGAACACCAGCCACCGTGGTATGGGGTTCAACCGACTTGATAACCAGGCTGCCAGCGCCAATTTTGGCGCCTTCGCCAACGGTAATATTGCCGAGAATTTTTGCACCCACGGCAATCAGTACACCCCGTTTTATTTTGGGGTGACGATCTCCACCTTCATGACCTGTGCCGCCGAGGGTGACGCCGTGGAGCATGGAAACGTCTTCCTCAATCACCGCTGTCTCGCCAATAACAATGCCTGTGGCATGGTCGATCATCAGCCCGCCGCCGATCACCACTGCCGGATGTATATCCACAGCGAAGATTTCTGACACTCGGCCTTGCAAATACAGCGCCATGTTTTTGCGCCCCTGCTGCCATAACCAATGGCCGACCCGGTGCGCCTGAAGGGCGTGAAACCCCTTAAAATAGAGCAGTGGAATATAGTGGTAACTACAGGCGGGGTCGCGATCAAAATGCGCCATCAGATCGCGCCGCATTTTTTGCCCGATCTCGGGATCGGCGGCGAAGCCTTCTTCAATGACCTGGTGCAATGTCAGCGCGGAAACAACCTGATTGCCGAGCAAGCTGGCCAGGGCGTAGGCAAGAGCAGACTCCAGAGAAGAGTGGCTGAGTACCGCAGCGTGAAAATAGCCAGACAGGGACGGCTCTACAGCCGATGCCTGAACAACCTCGTCTTTAATTTGCCGCCACAGCCTGTCTGTCATTGTTGCCTGTCGATCACTTTTGCCAGCATTGTACCTGCTACCTAGGATCTGTTAACCACAAAACGCTCATAAATTTCCTCAAGATGCTGTAAAACCCTGTCCTTGAGGAGAATATCAGCGGGTTCGATAACCGTCGCCAGAACATTGGCATTTAAAGCGCGCTCAAACCCGGCAGCAACGGGCATAAAACTCAGGTGCCATGCCTCGGGGGCGACGCCGCCACAATCCGTGCGATAGGGGCGCACAAAACCCAGGGTTTCCACCTCCGCAGAGGCGAGCCATTGCGTCAGCGCAAAAAAAGGGCCTTCGCAGCCATATTCTTCAGGGGTAAGCTGCAACTTGTAACATTGGTCTACCGCCGCGCCATCCCAGACATCCATATCCGTTCCCCAGTGATGGCGTGAAGCGCCGGGGAGAGCGGACCAGCGCAAAATAGCAAAAATAAGTTCTTTATCACTGAGTTTCGCCACATCCAGAGGCCTGCTGTCCGCATCCAGCACAGGTCTTTGGCCATTGACCTTGCTATTCCAGATATGGCACTGACGGTCGAAGCTGCGGTAACCACTGGCAATCCTAAGATCGATACCCTGTTTAGCGGCAAGCTGGCAAAGGTTTAAAAAAGGCTGGATAACATCGCGGTGGAGAACGATCTCCCCAGACAAAGGCGCCAACAGCTCCGCTGTCTGGCCTGTTAGCTGCGCCACTGACAGCTTGCTTGGTTTTATTGACATTTAATCCTGCCATTCCGCAAAGGATTCCTCATCCTTTGGCGCGCTGTCGTTACTGAGGCTTTCAAGCCAAATCACAGGGGTACCTTCCCGGTCTCCGGTAAAGAATTGAGATACCCACAACAGACATAGCACCATAACCGTAGCACCAGCCAATCCCAGACAGAGGACACGAAAAAATCCCATTGCAAGCTCCTGTCAGCCACCTGTAACTGACACCAGATTAAACTCTGGCATGTTGTGGCAAAAAAGGTAAATATGCAATCTTAAACCCGCGCTATCGTTCAGGGCATACGTTAAAGTAGGAGGCGCTGAAACCAGGAGGCTGTTATCGCCGGCCATTACGACTATACTTTCAGGCAACATACAACGATGCTTCGCTGGTGGAACAAGTTATTTCCCAGGGCAAGGTAACGCGGCCGCCAACTGCCTCGGCCAAACACCTGGCCGAGGCAGGAGCAAGCTTGGGAAAGATGGGAGCAACTTGCCTGCTTGTAGCGGCGTTTCGCCAATTGATAATCACAACCAGCCACTTGTCTGCGGCTGGTTTTTTACTGACAACTGCGGTTATTCCATAGTCACCCGCAAGACGCACAGGTTGTACTGAAATTGATGAAACAACCTTTATTCATCGGCAAACAGGGAAGATCCGCAGAGCCAAAGGATCCAGTATTTATTTTTGCAACAGCAAATGCCGCCGCCTTGAAGGAGACCTCTACCGACCGCTTGACGCCAACCCACCAAAGATCCGCGCGCCAAGCCATCCCCCCCCAAACGGATTGAGGCATGTCTCTGTTTAAAAGACTATGGCTATTTGTTGCGCTGATGGTCTCACCGAGCGCCACACCACTGACCCTCGACGGCAACAACACAGTCACCCCCGCCGAGCAAAGAGCTATTAATGCTCACGTCAGTTATTTTGGCCGCGCCAGCATCTTTTACGAAGAGTACTGTTATTTTGATGATATGGGGCGCCCCAAAAACAAGGGCAAATGCCATGTGGAACTTCCCCGCTCACCCCACGGCGTCGCAGGAAGGCCGGGACTGGGAAGCAGCAAAGAGGGCGAATACGAGCGCCAATACCGAGGCACACCTATCGGCAAGGCCACTGCAAACCCGGAAATCGAGCTGATTTATCTGCATACCATGCCCGATATTTGGATAGCCTGTAACAACAGGAAAGCCTTTGGCTGCACCTACAACGAGCACTGGCCTGACAAGGTCACCATCTTTGTACCCACCCTCGACAAGTCAATCGGCAACCTGATCCTCAATCACGAGATTGAATACCACGCCAAACGCAATATAGAGCATTGACCAAAGTCACAGAGGGAGTTAGCGATACTGCTGATCTTCCATAAAAATATTATCTTTTTGCATATCTCCCCCTTCGCGACTCAAGCGGATTTTTGCCTGGAGATTGCCCCTCGAATCAACGCTGCGCAGCGCTTCATCCTTGCTGATTTTACCTGCCATAAAAGCATCAAAAACCGATTGTTCAAAGGTGATCATTCCCGAAGCGGAGCTTTGCGCCATCGTATCTCGAATGGACTCAAAATCCCCTTTCTGAATCAGGTCGACAATATAGGGGGATGGCAACATTAATTCACAGGCAGGAATTCGCTTTGCGTCGACCCCTTTCATTAATCGCTGGGAAAAAATACCTTTGATATTCATGGAAAGGTCATCCAGCACCTGACGGCGGGCACTTTCAGGAAAAAAATTGACGATCCGTTCCAGCGCCTGATAGGCATTGTTGGCGTGCAATGTCGACAAACACAGGTGCCCGGTATCCGCATAGGCAATGGCGTGTTTCATGGTGTCGCTGTCGCGGATCTCTCCAATCATAATGACATCCGGCGCTTCCCTGAGAGCATTCTTGAGGGCATTGCCATAATCCAGAGTATCCAGCCCAACCTCCCTTTGGCTGATCACGGATTTATTGTGGCGGTGGAGATACTCGATGGGGTCTTCTATGGTGAGAATATGGCCGGTTTTGATCGAGTTTCTATAGTTGATCATGGATGCCAGGGTTGTGGACTTGCCCGAACCTGTGGCGCCCACCACCAGGATCAGCCCGCGGGGTTCCAGCACCAAATCCTGAAGCTTGAGCGGCAGGCCGAGCGCGGCGAGATCGGGGATATTCGACTTGAGATAACGCACCACCAAGCCCATTTGGCCGCGCTGAAAATAAACATTGATTCTGAACCGTCCCAAGCCCTCCATAGAGACAGCAAAGTTTGCCTCAAGCTGGGACTCGAGATCCTTCTTTTGCCTGTCATTCATCACGCCATAGGCAAGGGTTTTGACAACCTCCCCGGTCATCATGGTGTTGGCAATGGGGTGAGTAACGCCATCAATTTTGATCTGAACCGGCGCACCCGGGACAAAGTAAAGATCAGAGGCATCCTTTTTGGCCATGACATTAAGAAAGTCGACAAGATCTGCCATAATTCACTGCCTGTTTTAAAATCGCATCGAAGGGCTAAGCATACCAGCAATCCACGAAATTTTTTATGGTTACCTGCAGTATCTGTATACTTGAACCACTAGTTCTCCTGGTCTGCTAAATGACGGAACAAAAACTTAGGTCGGTTGACGATCTCAAAACCTTGAAGCCTTTGAAGCCCGCCCTCACCGAGAGTCAGCTGGGCGCCCAGTTTGTGTCATCGGGAATTATCAACACCGCCGAGCTCAAAGAGATCATTCAGAAAAAACTTCAGACGGGAAAAACCTTTCTGGAAGCGATGGAGATGCTGGGTTACGCCCACGACGCCAACCAGCCCGCAATTCTCGCATCACGGCTGGCCATTCCCCTGGTCAGCGTCGCCACCATGGAAATTCCCGAGGATGTGGTGCGAATGATTCCTGGAGAATTACTCGCCAAATACCAGTGCTTCCCTCTGGGTTTTGCTAACGGCAAACTCATCGTCGCCATGGCCAACCCCTGCAATGTCGAAGCCATACAAACCATCAGCTTTGCCAGCGAGCACGTGATCGAAATCGTCATGGCATCGAAGCATGACATCAATATACTCATTGAGCGCTACCTGCTGTCCAGCGAAGAAGACGATATCCTCTCGGAGATTAACGCCAGTTTACTAAGAGAAATCCCCAGCAAAGAGCTCAGCACCCAGGCGCTCCAGGAAACTGCCCAGCAACAGCCCGTGGTGAAATTCGTCGACTCTCTGCTGCGCCGGGCAGTGGCGCTTAAAGCATCGGATATCAATATTCGCCCCACCGACAAAGGCGCCGACGTCTATTATCGCATCGACGGCAAAATGATTTTTCAGCGCAATCTCAATATCCGCCAACTGGCTCCCATTGTCTGTCGCATCAAAATTATTTCGGGCATGAATATTGCCGAACGCCGACTCCCCCAGGATGGCCATACCATGCTGGAGGAGAACAATCTGCGCATCGACTTCCGCGTCTCCGTCATTCCCATGGTCACCGGCGAATCCGTGGTTATTCGCATCCTCGACAAAAACCAGGGATTGGTCAGCCTAGACGCCCTGGGCTTGCCGGTGAGAGAAATCGCACGGATGCGAAATATATTGTCCCACTCCTACGGTATATTTCTGGTAACAGGGCCCACAGGTTCAGGCAAAACCACCACCCTCTATGCTGTTGTCAATGAGCGCCGCACCAAAGACCCCCACATCATCACGGTGGAAGACCCGGTGGAATACCGCCTGGACGGCGTCGAACAAATCCAGATAAAGCCCAAGATCGGCTACACTTTTGCCGAGGCTCTGCGTCATATTCTGCGCCACGACCCCGATGAAATCCTTATCGGTGAAATGCGCGATTATGAAACCGCTGAAATTGCCGTCAAGGCCTCGCTAACAGGCCACTTTGTGATGAGCACTCTGCACACTAACGACGCCCCCAGCAGCATTACCCGTTTGGTGGATATGGGCATCGAAACTTATCTGATCAACTCCTCCCTGGTTGGGGTTTTGGCACAGCGACTGGTGAGAAAATTATGTCTAAACTGCAAACAGCCAGACCCAGATAAAGCAGGATTCAGAGCTTTTTTTCAGCTTCCCGACACTTTTGAAGCCTATATTGGCGCCGGCTGCATAGACTGCCACAATACAGGATATCGAGGTCGATTAATGGTTGGTGAGCTCCTGGAAATGACCTCTGCTCTAAAGGAGTTGATCAGCCAAAAGGCCAATGCCGACACCCTGCGTATTCAAGCGATGAAAGATGGCATGTCGTCACTCACGGAAAATGCCTTGCAACTGGTCAAAGAGGGTAAAACCTCGCTGGAGGAAGTCTTCCGCGTTCGCCAGGAGTAATTGCGGTCAACCAAATCATGCCAATACCGCATTACGCATATCCCTATCCAGCTTTTTAGAGACACAATTGATGCCCCATCCAGCTCCAGGAAAACCGGCACTGTTGCCCAACTCCGTTGCCATTGTTCTATTACTCTTTATGGCGACGTTGTTTGCATCCAACCATATCGCGGCCAGGATAGCTTTTGACAATGATACCGGTCTGTTGTTGGCCATTCTGATGCGCAGCGCCGTTGCCTTGCTGTTCATGTTGAGCCTGACGTTGTGGCAGAGACAACGGCTCCGTATTCCCCAGGGTCGCCGCCGCTGGCAATTGCTGCTGGGCGTGCTCATTGCGGGTCAAAGCCTTTGCCTCTATTCAGCCATTGCCAATATTCCGGTGGCAATGGCGCTTCTCCTGGTTAACACCTGGCCGATATTTTTCGCGTTGATCACCTGGATACTGGGCGGCTCGCGGCCAAGCGGCAAAATGATCGCCCTCATGGCCATTATTCTTACCGGCCTGGTGCTGGTACTGAATATTCCCAGACAGCTCTCCGCCGGCGATGCCTGGGAACCCCAATGGCTGCCGGGAATTCTCTTTGCGCTGATAGCGGGCATTTTTTTTGCGTCCGCTGTCTGGGTAACCGAGAACCGCCTTGCCGGGATGCCTGGCAGCGTTCGCAGCGCCTTTACCATGGCCATTGTCTTGATTTTGATGGCCGCTGGCGGCAGCCTTGATTTGGTGCCCGGCGGACTGCACCTGCCGGTAAACCCGATAGGCTGGTTAGGGCTGACATTGCTGGCTGTCTTTTACGGATTGGCGTCGACGATTCTTTTCGTTCTTATGCCCCGTTTGAACATGGCGCAAAATGCACCGGCCATGAACTTTGAACCCGTGGCGTCACTGCTCTTGGGCTATGTGATATTGAGCCAGGTGCTGACGCCTATCCAGCTGACGGGAGGAGCCATTGTTCTCGGCGGCATTCTCTGGATGGGACTGTCCAATCGACCGCGCTAAGCAACGGCAGTAAACAATGCCGAGCAGATGCTAATAATGGGGAGGCGGCGGCTCCACACCTGGAACCCTCAGGTTATCCAGTCGCTCCTGGACGCCCTCCAGGTGTTCGACAAGGCTTTTGTTGATTTTTTCCAGTCGCTGAATCTGATCGGACTGCCTGGCTATAACAGCATCAAGGGTACTCAGGGCATCCTCAAGATAGGCCAGGCGGATTTCCAACTCTGTAATTCGCTCGCTCTCTGTCATGAAGCCAGTATTCTCGAATAGGGAAACGCATTCTAACATTTTGGCAACCCGCACCAAGATTTAGCCACGAATAAACGCGGTAAAGCCCGGCCAAACCATTGAATTTTCTCTTTGCGGACATATTTTAGCGGTAAGATATGTCGGAGTACGTCACCGGACTGGTTCAACGTACTCTTTCTATTAAACCCAACGGAGGTTGTTAACGTGCTGCGCATCGGCTTATTTCTCGGTACCAACATTGCCATACTGGTACTGTTCAGCCTGATTTTTCGCGTACTGGGTCTCGAACAATATCTGGCGAACCAGGGGATTCACAGCGACCTAACGTCGCTGTTGATTATGTGCGCTTTTTTTGGTTTTGCCGGATCCTTTGTTTCCCTGTTGCTATCGAAAACCATGGCCAAGATGGGCACCAGAACCAGAGTCATCACAACGCCCTCGTCACCGGATGAACGCTGGCTGCTGGAGACGGTGGCCGACCTTGCCAAAAAGGCCGGCATCGGCATGCCGGAAGTGGGTATTTTCCCTGCTCAACAGTCCAACGCTTTTGCCACCGGGTGGAACAAAAACAAAGCGCTGGTGGCTGTCAGTGAAGGCCTCCTCCACCGCTTTGACCGCGAAGAAGCCCGGGCTGTTCTCGCCCATGAAATTGGCCACGTCGCCAATGGCGACATGGTCACCCTCACCCTCATCCAGGGCGTTATGAATACCTTTGTGATGTTTTTTGCCCGTATTATCGGCAGCATTATCGACAAAGCCATTTTCAAAAATGAACGGGGCAATGGCATTGGCTACTTTATGATCGTGATGGTGTTGCAGGTGGTTCTTGGCATTCTGGCTTCGATTATTGTGATGTGGTTTTCCCGCTGGCGGGAGTTCCGCGCCGATGCCGCCGGCGCCCAATTGGCCGGGCGCTCGGCGATGATTCGCGCCCTGCAAAAACTTCAGGCGGAAACCCAGGCACATATTCCCAACCAGATGCCCGACACCCTCACCGCTTTTGGTATTTCTCCGGGTTGGAAGGCGTCTGTTTCCAAGCTGTTTATGACTCACCCGCCCCTGGACGTTCGCATTGATGCCCTTCGTCGCGGACTCTAATCCCCGGCGGGATCAACTGACGCCCTGAATGGTTATGGCGAGTAAGCCCCAAAGACTCTGTGCCCTTGAGGATATTCCCGACGGCGGCTGCAAAGGGTTTGGCGACGGCACTGCCGACTCTTTTTTTGCCATTCGCAGGGGCAGCCAGGTTTATCTCTACCAGAATTGCTGCCCCCATGCGGGGGCGCCCCTTAACTGGATGCCGGATCGCTTTCTCAACCGGGAAAAAACCCACATCATTTGCACGGCTCACGGCGCCCTCTTCGACATCTGCTCGGGAAAGTGTGTAGCGGGCCCCTGCAATGGCGACTATCTGGACAGCATAGACAGTGAAATTCGCAACGGCGATGTCTGGGTTGTGTGAAGCTGGTCAAACATTTTCAGCCTATTCACCCAGAATTCGATCACCCCACTCCCGCAACTTGTTGAGAAGGCTGGTTGCATTGGCCGTCAATTCACTTTTTTCAAGTGCATCAATACGGGCAAAGTACTCGTCCAGGGTCAAGCGTCCGGGTACAGGCTCTGTAAGCATTTGGTAGCGCTGTTCCTCCCAGACTGCGGCCTCGTCTGCGCTTAAATACTGACGGCAGTAGCGGGCTCGATAGCGGAAGAGCAGCTCTTGATAACGCTTATCCTGAAACATTGATTGCAGCACTGCCAATTCTGCTGGCGGCGCCTGCCTGACCTTGGCGAACAGTGCCTTATCGCCGGGGCTGGCAAAACCATCGTAAAGGGCAGTCTCCGCATCCCGCTCAAGCCCTGATGCAGGCTCTGAAAATACGGCGGCCAACTTGCTGGCCACATCGGCGTCCTTCAACCGCTGCCAGTGTTGTTCGCAGGCGGCAATATCAATGCCCAACCGCGCGGCGGCAGCACTGTCGAGCAATTTCGCGGTAGCAACCACCGGGCAGCGGTTGATATGTACGGCCTTAAGGGGAATACGCTCGACACCCTCATCCAAATCTGCAGCTGCGGTAAATACCCGCGCCTTGATTTCGTCGGCACTGAGCTCCAGTAGCGGGCGGGGATCAGAGGAAAGATTAAACGCCAGCACGGCATTTTTATTCACAGGATGCATGCACAGGGGAATCATCAGGGCAGCATAGGCGTTCTCCCTGGGCAACCGGGACGACACATGGAGAAAGGGTTTGCGCTGGCGCACATCCAGAAGCTCGGCAACCTGGCGCTTATGGCGATTGCCAAAGACATAGGCATAAAGCTTTGGCTGCTTTTGTTTCACCAGCCGCGCCAGGGCAATGGTAGCCTCAACATCGGAGAGGGCGTCATGGGCGGCTTCATGGCCTATACCATTGGCTTTGGTCAACAGCTCCAGGCGAAAGCTGGTGTAGCCCTCATCGTTTTTTGGCCAGTTTATACCCTCGGGGCGCAGAGCATGGGCGAGACGCACCATATCAATAATGTCCCAACGGGAATTACCGCCCTGCCACTCCCGCTCATAGGGGTCGTAAAAATTGCGATAGAGGGTATAGCGGGTAACCTCATCGTCAAAACGGATACTGTTGTAGCCGGCGCCACAGGTGCCGGGAACCTTAAATTGGCGGTGAATTGCGGCGATAAATTCCGGTTCCGGCACCCCCTTGGCTTCGGCGAGCTGGGGGCTGATTCCAGTCACCAAACAGGCTTCTGGATGGGGCAGAATATCTT
>JBFXIU010000057.1:0-16800 GCA_050175615.1 Porticoccaceae bacterium
GCTTGCTGATTGAGCAGGGCATAGCGATGTTCTGATAGGTTATTCAGCGCATTGACCAGGGCGCGTACCTGACCGAACAGCTGTTCATACTGAAACGCGATATCGGCTGACGTGAAGGATTGACCACTGTAATAGAGCATCTCCAACTCGGCCAGGGCGCGCAGGGCATTGCGGTTGCCGCCGAGAAACTCCTTGAAGTGCCCGAACTTTTCCACGTGTTTGCCAGAAGCTCCAGCCAGCAGGGTGCATCGGTCTCCCTGAGTAAACATCCGCAGTAATCCTTTCATTGCCATGCTCCGTATGCGATTTATCCAGGTCTATATATCAGTATGTCTGGAACTGCTGTGAACACCAACTTGACAGTCACTGAACAATAATTCTTCTTTTCTCGCTTGACAATGAAATAAGTATAACATATTTTCTGTTCACTATGAAAAACAAATGGATTCTCTTCTCGTACTCGATCCCGGCCACCAACGCCAAGGCACGGATGCGCACCTGGCGGCGTATCTCGGCCACCGGCGCGGCGCAACTAAAAACCGGTCTCCAGATTCTGCCTAACCGTGAGGATCTGATGGAGAACATCACCTGGCTGATCGGTGAGGTCAATGCTTTGGGCGGTGAGGCCATTGCCCTGCAGTGCGCCCAGGTCGAAGGCATGGCCGATCAGCAGATCGAGCAGTTGTTCCAGGCCCAGGTCGACCCGGAATTTGACCAGATACAGACCGAGGCCAGGGCCTTGCTCACCACGGCGGACAGTCTTGCGGAGAGCGGCAACGTCAAGGATCTGTCGGCTTCCCTGCGCAAGCTGCGTAAACGGTGCGAGGCAGTACGGGAGCGGGATTTTTTCCCTTCTGGAGCGGCGGCCAAGACACTAAAAGTGCTCGATTCCATCTCGGAACGGCTGCGCAGGCCCGAGCAAACCGACCTGCCGGTTGGCCGGCTTGATCGTTCGCAGTACCAGGGCCGGACCTGGGTAACGCGGGCCCGACCCTATATCGACCGCTTGGGCTCCGCCTGGCTCATCCAGCGGTTCATCGACCCCAAAGCTCATTTCCGCTTTCTTCGCGCCGGGGAAGCACCAAATCTTGATCAGGGTGAACTGCCCTTTGACATGGCGATCGGTGAGTTTACGCATCAGGGCGAGCTGATCACCTTTGAGGTCCTGATTCGGGATTTTGCCCTGCACGATCCGGTCTTGGCCAAGATGAGCGAATTGGTCAAATACATCGATGTGCAGGATGGCGCCTTGCCGGATGACGCCAACCTGCTGAAAACCCTGCTCGACGGATTGATTGCCCTCACCGCCGACGACCACCAATTGCTGGAGCGAGCGCGGTTGCTCTTTGATGCCCTCCATGCGGGCTATGCCTAAGCAGTTCAAGGAGAACCTTCATGACCCCTACCACCCTGGTTGCCGCACCGGCGGATGCCAACATCATGCGCAACTTGTTTTCCATCGGGTTTCTGGCCCGGTTCTCCTATGCCCTGGCCAGAAACCCGGTGCTGCCGCTCTTTGCCGCCGCCCTGGGCGCTGGCCCCGAAGGCATCGGTTTGGCGGTGGGTATTTCCACGGTGACCGGCATCCTGTTCAAGATGCCCTCCGGAGCCCTCTCCGATGTCATCGGCCGCCGGCGGACGATGCTTGCCGGCCTGGTGGTCTTCGGACTGATGCCTTTTGCCTATCTGTTCATCACCCACTATGCGGCCTTGATCGTGGTTCGCTTCCTCCACGGCCTGGCCACCGCCATCTACGGCCCAGTGGCCATGGCGGTGGTGGCCGATATCGCTGGAGCGCGCAAAGGTGAGATGCTGAGTTGGTTTTCCTCGGTTGGCATCGCCGGCACTCTTTTGGGGGCACCGATTGGCGGCTCTCTGCTCTTTTTGCTCGGTGATGCACAGGCAGGTTTGAGCGGCTATCGCGCTGTGTTTCTCTGCAGTGCGCTCACCGGTGCGGCTGCCCTGGTCCTCGGATTTTTAACTTTGCGCAACGGCGATAAACCAACCGAAGGCAAAAGCCTGGCGGAACGATTCCACCTCTTTGCCCAAGGCATCCGCGAGGTAGTGGCCGACCGACGAGTGCTGATGACTTCTGCCATGGAAGGCATCCAGAATGTGAGCATGGGCGCCCTGGAGGCCTTTCTCCCGGTCTATGCGGTCGCTGTGGCTGGGCTCAACGTCTTTCAGGCCGGGCTGCTCTGGGGTGTGCAGATCATGGTGACCCTGATCGCCAAACCACTGATGGGCAAGGTGTCCGACCGCTGGGGCCGCAGGCCGCTGATCGTGGCGGGTATGCTGCTCTGCGCCGTACCCTTTGCCCTCATTCCGCACCTCACCGGTTTTGTCGCCCTGATGCTCGCCGGCATGGTCTTTGGTCTGGGCGAGGCCTTTGTCACTTCGTCCTCGGCCGCCCTGGTGGTCGATTTCTGCAAAGCCCGGCATTACGGGGCCGCCATGGGCACCTTCGGCACCATCTTCGATGTCGGCCATGCAGCAGGTCCGATCGTCACCGGTCTTTTGATAGCGTCTTTCGGCTACGGACCGGCCTTTGCCATCGTCGCCACGCTGCTCTGCGCTTCGATTCCCTTGTTTCTCTGGACCGTGCGGGAAGAACCGCAAACGGAAAACCTGTAACCTCAACCCAAACCCAATCCACCAATACTCTTTAGGAGAAACAGCATGCCTCCCTACGCAAAACACCTTGAAATTAGTCAGCAACGTACCGGCAACGACTACCAGCAGATGCACGATTGGCTGGACAACCATCCCGATCACAAGGCAGCCCGCCACGACTTGGCCGCGCTCGGTGAAAACAGAGCCTATGTCAAAGCAACCTGGGGCGAAGAAGCGGTCACCGAGTTCTTGCTCCATGTGACCGAGGATCTGTTGATGAAGGATATAGCTACACTTAAAGGGGCAGGTTGTCCTGACGAAGCGGTACAGCATAGCCTTGAGGTAGCCCGCAAGGCGCTGGAAATAGCCGGCCGGGTGAAGATTCCGGTGGATAAACACCTCATCGCCCGGGGTGCCATTTTCCATGACCTTGGCAAGGCCAAGACCTACGGCATGGAGCACGGCGAGATCGGCGCGAAGATGGCTGCGGAACTTGGTCTTGAGGAAGCGATCGTCCAGATCATCCTCAAGCACATCCGTGGCGGACTGACCGAGGCCGAAGCCAACGAACTGGGGCTTCCTGTCCGCGACTACACCCTGCGGACACCGGAA
Organism: Porticoccaceae bacterium; assembly: GCA_050175615.1. Classification (GTDB taxonomy): domain Bacteria; phylum Pseudomonadota; class Gammaproteobacteria; order Pseudomonadales; family Porticoccaceae; genus CAYXXZ01. The sequence goes on from JBFXIU010000057.1 coordinate 3,226, forward strand.
GAGAAGATCGTCATCTATGCCGACCGGATGGTCGATATCTACACCGATGGTATTGTTCCGAACACGGACGAGAAGAAGGCGGAAGAACACTTTACCGAAATCCTCACCACCTACGAAAAGTACGGAAAAAATCCGACCACTTTGCAGCGTTACTTGGCCCTGCATGCGGAAATTCAGGGCTGGATGGCCTGATTCACCTCCCCCCGGAGCCAACCAGGTCCGGGGGCAAGATTGACTGCAACCATGAATATTGTCACCAGAGACATCATTCTACTCTTTACCACCAGAACAATCCGGTTGTTCGCCTACGGGTTCATCTCGGTTGTTCTGGCGCTCTATCTCGCCGCCACCGGTTTGAGTGCATCCGGCGTTGGGGCCATTCTTACCGCTACACTGGCCGGTGATATCCTGGTTTCCCTCTGGGTAACCATGGTAGCTGATCGTTTTGGCCGCAAGAACATGCTGCTCTTCGGTGCGGCTCTAATGATCCTGGCCGGCGTAGTCTTTCTCCTCACCAACGATCCGGTGTGGATCACCCTGGCGGCGATCATCGGCATCGTCAGCCCCAGCGGCGGCGAGATCGGACCTTTTTTGTCCATCGAACAGGCGTCGCTCTCCCAACTGGTCCCGGACAGCAGACGCACCAGGATTTTTGGCTGGTACAATCTCGTCGGTTCGTTCGCCACAGCGACCGGCGCCCTGGTGGGCGGCTGGCTGGCGCAATGGCTGCAGGCAATCGGCTGGAGTGGACTGGAGGCATACCGATTCATCATGGGTGGCTATGCAGCGTGTGGCCTGGCGCTGATAGTGTTTTTTATCCTTTTGTCCCGGCAAGCGGAGGTGGTTCCGGTTGTTGAGTCAATTGGGGGGACAGCCAAAATGACCATGGGCCTGCACCGCTCCAAAAAGGTGGTGTTCAAGCTTAGTTCCCTCTTTGCCCTCGACGCCTTTGCCGGCGGTTTCGTGGTTCAGAGCATGATTGCCTGGTGGCTTCATGTCCGCTACGGGGCCGATGAAGGGATGCTCGGCACCCTGTTTTTCGGGGCAAACCTATTGGCTGGGATATCAGCGCTATTGGCCACCAGGCTTGCCGATCGGGTCGGCCTCGTGCGCACCATGGTCTACACCCATATTCCCTCCAATATCCTGCTGTGCTTGGTGCCACTGATGCCAAATTTCGGGCTGGCTATCGCTGTGCTCCTACTCCGGTCCTCAATTTCGCAGATGGACGTGCCGGCCCGGCAGTCCTATACCATGGCTGTAGTCGCCCCGGATGAACGGTCGGCGGCCTCGGGCATCACCACGGTGGCCCGCTCGGTGGGCGCGGCCGTTTCACCGCTGCTCGGTGGCCTGCTCATGGCCAATCCCCTGCTGTTCAGTGTCCCTTTCTTTGTCGCCGGAGGGTTGAAGATTATGTACGATGTGATGCTGTACAAGATGTTCAAGGATATGGAGGAATAACCAGTAGTGGAAACTCTAATACACAGAAACCGGGAGTTGAACCCTATACTACCCTTGCTGCTTAAGGCCTTCCGGGTATACTGGGAGACACTCGGAAATCATCTTTAAAAAAATGAGAACTGACCCCGAACGATTGTTATTTCCCGGAAAACTTCTCTGCCCAGATACGATCCGCCATTTTGATGTGAGCAGGAATATCCCTGGCCCATTTCTCATAAGCAACCTTGCTACAGTTCAGATACAATTTGCCATCGACGATCTTCCAGACCTCTGGGTCAGTATGAGCGAGCCTAGATTCGGTCATTGCCCAGGCACAATAACCGTCATATTGGGGGGCGTACGCCTGCGGATCAGCAGCAAAGAGATCACGGTTTTTCTGGCTTGAAAAAAACCAGACCATATCATGGTAAGAAAAAGTATATTCATCCGTTCCATGCATAGCCTTGTTTTCAGTAAAATAAGCAACTGGATCATATTTCTTGATGGCTATCTGCGGTTCTGTCGCCATGGTAACGTTTGTTCCGAAACTAAATAGAATGAGGAAGACAACAACATTCAGGAGGAAATATTTGGTAAGAATTGTCCATGATTTCATCCTTCACCTCCGTAATTTGTCTGGTTAAGCCATAACTGCTCAAAATTAAAAATTTTCTTGTAGTTATTTTATACGGTGAAGAGCCAAGCTGTTCCCAATCCAGGTTAACTGGAGCCATCTTTACTCTGAACGGTGAAAAGACCTGGTGGTCGATCGAATTTGGTACAACGGCCTTCCCTGTCAGTATCGTTGGATCAGGCCGCTGGTGATCAATGCTTCGCTTCATGCCCTTCGATGCTCAGGTTGATAACCGGTGTTGACGGTGTCGGGCTTTCCATAGTTGAGAAACTGACCCCATTCGGCTTTTGCCCTGTCGGAATTTTCGCGATGGTTTTTCTAATGGAAAGGTCGACCACACTGACATCATTGCCATATATATTCGTTATAAAGGCATATGCACCTGATGGATCAATTACAACGCCATGAGCTCCTTTTCCCGTTTCCACAGTATCGGTGACCGAAAAAGTGTGAACGTCTATAACCGACACCGTCGTGCTTGGTTGCTGCTCGGTGCCTTGATTGGCAACAACGATGCGTCTGTTATCGGGAGTCGCGGCAACTTGGACAGGGCCGATGCCGACCTTCACCTTGCCAACAACAGCCAACTTCTCGGCATCGACTTTCACTAGAGCATTCTCGCCATTAAGCGATGCATAAACGAATTTGCCATCAGGAGAAAAGGCAACCTGAACCGGCTTCTTTCCAACATGGATGTCGGCTATCCTGGATTCGCTGGCGGTATCGATAACGCTCAAGGAGTCGCTCTTGATATTGGCCACGAAGACCCGTTTTCCATCAGGACTCGGTCGTAAACCATGAGGATATTGGCCCACCGGTATTTCTCTGATGGGTTTCATCGTGCCAACGTCAATGATACTTACCGAGTTGTCCCCACCATTGGTGACATACACCCGCTGACTATCTGGAGAAACGATAATATGAGCCGGATGGTTTCCTGTCGAGACCGAGCCATGAGGGGTATAGGTTGCCCCATCGATTATGATCGCCTTGGAGCCATGTCCGCTCACTACCCAGACTGACTTTCCATCAGGAGAAACCTGCAAATTGTGTGGGCCGCCGACTCCAGATAATGTTGCCGTTACCTCGTTGGTGCCAGCATTGATAACAGTAATGCTGTTTCCCCCTTCATTGGCAACCCAGACACTCCCTCGGATAGTTCCATCAACGCCCGTTTTTACTGCTGCGAAAACGCAATTGATCCAGCCAGCAATCAGGATCAATGAAATGCTATAGAACAATTTTTTCATTGCGTTCACCTTGGATGGGAATCTTGATGTTTAACTTAGTATATGCCGATAACGATAACGGACCTGCAAAAAAGCTCGGTTTTGAGCAAAGACCTTGTCTCTGTGAAAGTTTTGCTCCATTTTGGAATCCTCCTTGATTCATAGATGATCCTGAAAGGCAAAACGATGAGAGGTGAACCGGCTGGCTCACCTCATTTGATCTCAGTTATCGTAAGCACACCGTTCTTATCCACAGCCTTAAACTGGATAGTGTCGCCCACTTGAAGATTCTGCAACATACTTTTATCCTTCACCCTGAACACCATGGTCATTGGGGGCATGTTCAGGTTGGCGATTCTTTCGTGTTTGAGGGTTAATTTCCCCGCCTCTTTATTGATCTTGCGCACTTGCCCAGAGGTCATGCTCTCTGTCTGGCCCGTTCCATCGTACTCTTGATTATTCGCGGCACTGTGCGCCACTCCATCAACAAACACACACCCTAATCCAGCAAGCATTGCAATAATCAGGGAATAGACATGTTTCTTCATGTGTAGCCTCCTATACGAGAATCGATCTTTTCAACCTGGTAGCTCCTGTAAAACACCTGTCTCGAGTGGTAGTCCCCAAATCGTGCCTTCAGTGATCCAGGTGTCCTATTGGCTTGCGAATGCGCACCTCGACATCCTCGGCAGCTTTTGACGTGCGCGGCATGGACTTTCCGCCTGCAGACCGGGAGCGGGTTGGCTCCTTCATTTTATGTTTATACTGATAGGCTTTTGTACCTTTGGGGTGCTTGAACCATCCAGGATTTGAGTAATCGTTTGGCTTCTGGTCGGCTCGCACCTTGACGACACTGAACATGCCTCCCATTTCGACAGAACCGAACGGCCCTTCCCCCGTCATCATCGGCACGGTGTTATCAGGAAGGGGCATCTCCATCTCTGTCATATCAGCCATGCCTCGCTCCCCCATCACCATATAGTCAGGAATGAGTTGGGAGATTTTCCTGCTCAGACCCCGATGATCGACGCCGATCATTGTCGGCACGTCATGCCCCATGGCATTCATCGTGTGATGGCTTTTGTGGCAGTGAAAGGCCCAGTCACCCTCCTCGTCAGCGATAAATTCGATCTGTCGCATCTGGCCCACTGCGACATCGACGGTCACCTCGGGCCAACGGGCCACAAGGGGTACAGGGCCACCATCGGTGCCTGTCACCTGAAACTCATGCCCATGGAGATGGATCGGATGATTCGTCATCGTCAAATTGCCGATGCGGATGCGAACTTTGTCGCCCAGACGGACATTCAACGAGTCAATCCCCGGAAAGATGCGGCTGTTCCAACTCCAGAGATTGAAGTCGAGCATAGTCATAATCTTGGGCGTATAGCTTCCCGGCTCAATGTCGTAGGCGTTGAGGAGAAACACGAAGTCGCGATCCACCTCCTCGATCAGCGGATGCTCTTCTTTGGGGTGGGTCACCCAGGATCCCATCATGCCCATGGCCATCTGGGTCATTTCATCGGCGTGGGGATGATACATGAAGGTGCCGGGGCGACGGGCGACAAATTCATATACAAAAGTCTTCCCCGGCCGGATGGCGGGTTGCGTCAGGCCGGAAACACCATCCATACCATTGGGGAGCCTCTGACCATGCCAATGAATACTGGTATGTTCCGGCAGTCGGTTGGTGACGAACACACGCACACGGTCACCTTCCACCACCTCAATGGTCGGACCGGGACTCTGGCCGTTATACCCCCAGAGATGGGCCTTGAATCCCGGGGCCATTTCCCGCACCACCGGCTCAGCAACCAGGTGAAATTCTTTGACGCCGTTGTGCATGCGCCACGGCAAGGTCCAGCCGTTAAGCGTTACCACCGGTTTGTATGGACGACCGGTATCAGGAAACAGCGGCGGCTTGGTGTCTGGCTGCGTTTGGAGTACAGGCTCTGGCAAGGCAGCCAAAACTGCGCGATTGACCAGCGCTGCCGCCACCGCTCCACCAGCCAACCCTGCGGCTTTCAAAAAGGCCCTTCTCGTTGTCATCGGCTATTCCCCTGCTCGTGATGCCCAAAAGTTTTCCGGTCTCAATTGACGCTTGACCAGTTGGTTAATGCGGTAATTCAGCGCTTGCGCTTCCTTTCCCCACTTGTCTGCCCACCTCAATCTTCATAGGATTGCCCATCAAAGCCGTCTGCAGGGCCGCATTCGCCAACCAGAAATCCTGCTGCGCAGTTATAGCCGCGATAACGGTATTCACTTGATCGCGCGTATCGGCCAGCAATTCAAAAACCCCAATCAACATGCCGTTGTATCGCAGGACGTTTTCTTCGGAAATCACCCTGCGCACCGGCAAGACCTCGTCGCGGTAATGTTTGGACACATCATACGTAGTGCGGTAGGCGGCGTAGGTCTCGCGCAGGTTGGAGCCTGCCGCACGCACCGTGGCCTCCAGTTGGTTGGCTGCCGCCAGGGTCTGGGCATTCATGGCGTCGCGCTGCATATCCCCCCAGTCGAAAACGGGCAGGCGCACGCTGATTTCATACCCTTTGCGATTGGTATGGGTGCCGGCGGCATCGTCAAACACCGTATCGTAACGCAGGCCGAGTTCAATATCGGTCAGGCTGGTGATACGGGTCAAGCCTTGTGCCTTAGCGGAGGCATGGTAGTTGGCCTGTGCCAGTTGAATGTCGAGCCGTCCGGTTTGAGCAGCTTTACTTACTTCCTTGGGACTTCTTGGGGTTTCAGGTAAATCCGGCAACCTGCCCGGCAGCTTGAGCTTTTTTTCTTGGTCATCGGAGAGCCCCAGCAAACGGACCAACTCTTCGCGAGTTGAGACGGCGGATTGTTGTGCCACGGCCCATTGGGTCGCCGCATCGGCATAGAATGCCTGTTGGCGTGCCCGTTGCAGTCTGTTGAAGTTGCCGACCTTCTGCATGCGGCGCGCGATCTCGGCACTGATCTCGCCGACCTCATTCACCTGTTTGGCATAGTTCAGGCTTTGCTGCCCAGCGACCGCTTTCACCCAAGCCTGTCGCACCCGGGTGATCTGATCCACCACTTCGATAGTAAGACGCACCTGAGACTGCTCGATACGGCGTTGAGCCGCAGTATAACGGAGCGGCAAGGTCAATATGTCGAGCAGGCCAAACGCTATCAATCGCTCAAACTCGACTTCGTCGGCTAGGCTCGTCCGCTCAAAAATAAAGAGCGGATTGGCAATTCGCCCGGTTTGTGCCGCATGAGCAGCATCCGACCAATTCTGCGCCAGCAGGGCTTGCAGAGCCGGACTATTGATAAGGGCGAGATGAACCGCGTCTTTTGGGCTCAAGGGTTGGGCAAGCAGTTCTTCCGCTGTCTTTGCCATGGCAGCGCGTTGCTCGTCCGTTTGGGCCAGGGACAGATGTCCTTCGGTGAATGCGGATGCCGCTTGATTGGTTTTGGCAAGGGAAACCTCAAAATTAACCCTGGCGCAGCCGGATAAAAATAACGTCAAGAGCAGACAGGCAGGGAGAATCTTGTTTGCAAACAGGCGGCTAGGATTCATGGTTTGCCCCCGTGACCCGTGTGTTTGTCCGAGTCATCAGGAAGGGGGGAGGTCAGGGGCTGCTCCAGGGTATCCATTTGCGATGCCTCTTCCGCGTAGAAACGCCACCCGCCAATTTGGCCGACGGTAACGTTGGCTTCCGGCCAAGAGGCGACCGCCTCCTCCTGATACCTTTGGTATTGATCAAATACTGAGAAATACGAGAAATCAGGAGGGGCAAATCCGGCTGATTGCTGAATAGCGCTCACTGACTCCTGAAGGGATTGCGCCCGGATGATCGACAGGGAGAATGGATTTGCCGTAAGCAGGGACACAAAGAAAGCAAGAAATACTCTAAACCACCTCGCAACACTATTGGGTTTCATGGCATCCTCGGATGGTGAAAATTGATTTCCTGTTCCCCCATTTCTACAATGAGTCCTGTTCAGGCGGTGTTGCCTTTCTTTTTTTCCAACTCGGCAGAAAGGCCGGCACGTCCTTCGCATATTTGTCATATGCGCTGCCGAATTCCTGGCGAACCAGCTTTTCCTCCTGTCTGGCCAGCCTGATATAAACAACCAGCAATATCGGAAACATCAGCAGGGTCAGCAAGGTCGGCCACATGAGCAAGAAGCCGAGCATGACGAGGATAAAACCGTCATACTGCGGATGACGCACCCAGCCGTAGGGACCGGTGGTGGCGAGTTTACCTTCTTGCTGCGCTGCGTGTAAAACCAGCCAGGCCCGATACGTGAGGTAAAACCCCGCGAAAATCATGGCATTGCTCAGCAGGTGGATGGGATTGGTATGTGGATCCCCTTTCAAGTCGAATAGGGTATACCAAAGGTGCCCGCCGCCATGGGCAAAGATATCGGATTGCGGAAACTGGGATTGTAGCCAGCCGGAGAGAAAGTAGATGGTCAGGGGAAACCCGTACATCTCGACAAAGAGAGCAATGATAAAGGCAGAAAAAGCACCCAGTGAGCGCCAGTCGAGCCTGGTTTTCGGCTTGATGAAACTGAAGGCGAAGAAGATAAAGATGACCGAGTTGATGATGACCAGGGACCATAATCCGTATGCAGGGGGTGTCTCATTCATATCTCATTCCTCCTTTGCCGGTGGAATTTCATGCTGACGCCCAGGATCATCTTTATGATGGCCGGAGTGGCCATGGTGCATGAAAACATGCATCAACGGGCACAACAACAAAATCAAGTACGGCAGAGCGGCCAGGAGGTGCGCCTGATGCTCTGTCCAGAGAAAATATCCGCCTGCCGCAACAAAGGCCAGAAAAGCCAAGCGATGACCTGAAACAATTCCCAGGAAATTCGATAAAAACTCCTTGCTAGCCATGGTCGTGCCTCTCGGTAAAGGTTCCACTGACCGCCTTATTCGCCACCAGAAATACTGATAGTCACCTCCATTCCTTGACGGCGAAAAGAACTCATTTTTTGTTGTCTGCAGATTGTGCAACCAGCATAAAAATCGCCCCTAGCCAGAAATTGGCCCCGACCTTCTGACCAGAGGCGGATGCGCAGCCGTGGTAATGAAATTATTTCGTCTTCACTTCCTGTTGCATCATCATGCCATTTATCATTTCCTGCATCATATTCATTTTTTTCTCCATCATGCCCATTCTATCATCCATAAGCATGCCTTTTTCTCCCATCATCTCCTTCCCGCCCATCATGCCTTTCCCGCCCATCATGCCCTGACCTTCCATCATTTTCATGCAATCCTTCATCATCTGCATCTGCTCTTGCATAAGTATTTTTCGCGCCGCCGGGTCTTTCTCCATCTCAATCTTTTTTCGCATCTCTTCCATTTTTTTTGTCTGGGCGTCCATCTGGCCCATTTCCATTTGGTCCGTCTTCATCTGGGCCGCAGTTGGCGCATCCTTCTTTTCAGGGTGATGCTCATCCACAGCAAAAGCAGACCCGGCAAAGAACAGCATCGACATCAGGGAAGCGGTCAACATCATTTTTTTCATGTTCGTTCTCCTTGTGTAATGGTTGTTGAGTAAAAGGGGGTATCCCCCCTGGCCAAACGATCTCTGATATCAGGTGATCTTGGTTCGCCGTAACCTCAAGGCATTGCCGACCACAGAGACCGAGGAGAGGCTCATGGCCCCTGCTGCTATCATGGGCGACAACAGGATGCCGAGGAAAGGGTACAGCACCCCGGCTGCCACCGGTACACCCAAAGAGTTGTAGACAAAGGCGAAAAAGAGATTTTGTTTGATGTTTGCCATGGTGGCGCGAGAGAGTTTCCTTGCCCGGACGATGCCGGTCAGGTCGCCCTTGACCAAGGTGACGCCGGCCGATTCCATGGCAACGTCGGTACCGGTACCCATAGCAATGCCGACCTGAGCCTGGGCCAAGGCGGGCGCGTCGTTAATGCCGTCACCGGCCATGGCAACGATGCTGCCTTCATCCTGAAATTTTTTTATGACGGTCGCCTTTTCATCGGGCAGAACTTCGGCCACTACCTGATCGATTCCCAGTTTGGCTGCCACTGCATCGGCGGTTACCCGATTATCGCCGGTGAGCATCACCACCCGCAGCCCTTCATCATGTAATGCACGGATGGCCTGCGGTGTGGTCTCCTTGATCGGGTCGGACACTGCCACTAGCCCGAGAAATTGACCGTCGACGCTGACGAACATAACCGTCTGCCCCTCTTTGCGCATGGCTTCGGCCCGTTCTGCAAGATCCTCTGTAACAACGCCGAAATCCTGCATCAGTTTAAGGTTGCCGAGCAACACCTTGCCCCCCTCAACCGAGCCGGAAACACCCTTGCCGGTATGGGACGCAAAATCTGTGACTTCAGCGAGAGTGACTCCTCGTTCTTTGCTGCCCTCCACAATTGCCGTTGCCAAGGGGTGTTCGCTCACCCTTTCAAGGCTGGCCGCAAGCCGCAGCAGTTTTTCCTCGCTCGCCTCGCCCGTTACTACCAGGCCGGTCAGTCTCGGTTTGCCCAGGGTCAGGGTACCCGTCTTGTCGACCACCAGCGTATCAATCTTGCGCATGGTCTCGATGGCTTCCGCATTTTTAAACAAGACCCCCATGGTCGCCCCCTTGCCGGTGGCCACCATGATGGACATGGGAGTTGCCAACCCCAGAGCGCAGGGGCAGGCGATGATCAGCACCGAAACCGCGACGATGACAGCATGGGCCAAGGGAGGGTCTGGGCCGAAGGCGTACCAGACACCAAAGGCGACGCCAGCAATGACTATGACGATCGGGACGAAGTAACCAGCAACGAGATCAGCCAGCTTCTGGATTGGCGCCCGGGAGCGCTGGGCTTGGGCGACCATCTCGACAATCTGGGCAAGCAGGGTGTCGCGTCCAACTTTTTCGGCCCGCATGGTGATCGCACCGGTTGTATTAACCGTAGCGCCGATCACCTTGTCGCCCTGTTGTTTTTGCACAGGAATCGGCTCGCCCGAAATCATTGACTCGTCAACCGAACTGGCGCCGTCAATCACCAGACCATCCACCGGCACCTTCTCTCCCGGCCGGATGCGGAGCACGTCGCCGACCTGGACCTGCTCCAGAGGAATATCGCTCTCGCTGCCGTCTTCATTTATCTTTCGTGCCGTCTTTGGCGCCAGCCCCAGGAGCGCCTTAATGGCGGCTCCGGTCTGGCTGCGAGCCTTCAATTCCATAACCTGACCCAACAAAATCAGAGTGACAATCACGGCCGCTGCCTCGAAATACAAGCCAACGGTGCCATCGTGTCCGCGCATGGTGCCTGGGAAGATATTAGGAAGAAGAACGGCAATGATGCTGTACAAATAGGCGACCGAGACGCCCAGTCCAATCAGGGTAAACATGTTGAGGCTTTTATTGATCACCGATTGCACCGCCCGGACATAAAAAACCCAGCCGGCCCACAGGACCACTGGTGTAGCCAGGAGTAACTCCAGCCAGCCAAGAGTTTTGGCCGAAGCCAGGGTGTCAATGACGTGGCCGCCGGGCAGCATTGCTCGCATAGCAATAATCACCAGCGGCACGGTGAGAACAGCAGCCACGATGAACCGTTTGCGCATGAAATCGTACTCAGGGTTCGTTTCCGCCTCATCGAGACTGATGACACGTAGTTCAAGGGCCATGCCACATTTAGGACAGGAACCCGGGGCATCCTGAATAATTTCCGGATGCATAGGGCAGGTGTATTCGGTACGGGTGGAGGGTGCCGCCGGGGTCATTGATTCAAGCGCCATGCCGCATTTGGGGCAAGCACCGGGACCGTCCTGAACGACTTCCGGATGCATGGGGCAAGTAAATTTCTTGCCGGTTATCGGTTCGAGCTTCTCTGCCTGAACGAAAGGTTCCAGCTTTACCGCAAGAAATTTTTCGGGACTTTTTTTGAAAGTTTCAAGGCAATGCTCGCTGCAGAAGAAATATTTTTCTCCCTCAAAGGTAGAGTGAAGAAAGGCATTCGGATCTTCGGTACTCATACCGCAAACAGGATCGGTAAAGATTTCCTGCTGGGAAGGATGATGGAGATGTTCTTTGTGCTGACCTTGATGTTTCGTGCCTGTCATCTGATTCGCCTCCTCTTGATGAAAATTTATGTTGTCAGTGCGTTGATCACGGACAACAATTGAGATGAAGGTCAAACAGTTACGTGCACTGCCCGGCACGGAAAAGAAAAATCCTGCTCAGATGTTAATCGATCATTAGAACCACTTTCCTATCTTGAGGGAAAAATAGTTCTTATTGCGCGCTTTGGCCATGGGGCTGGGGAAGAGTTATCGAGTTTTTTCTGATTCATAGCGTCTAGCAAATCTCGGATACAAGATACAAAAGAAAACAGATGACTGATTTGGTAGAGATCATTCACCCGTTAAGATGGCTCGAATACGCCGGTATTCCTCTTCACTGATTTCTCCTTTTGCCAACCGTTGCTCCAGAATGAGAAGAGAATCTCGTGTATCTCGGCTTGCCGGCTGTTTCGTATCATTTGAGCGAAACAGCCTGTATGCAAGAACAACTAAACCGAAAAAGACAATGAGCGTCAGGCCAAGACCTACAATTCCGTGACCAAAGAACCAATGTCCAACCCCTGAGAAACAACTTGCTCCCTGATGCCACATAACCGGCCCCTCTTCTTTTTCTTTTAATACAAAGGGGTTGCCGTGAAAGCTGATTTCACGGCAACCTCGCAGTGCTCTCTTGCTTACATTTGATGATGGTTACCCATCGTGCTATTCATGTCGTGACCCATCTTTCCTTGCAGATGCTTTCCCGTCATGCCAGTGGAATCACAATTCATCCCGAGATGCATGCCTCCTGGCCCCATGAGCGGAACATTGTTTTTCCGAGCCTGTAGTCTCAATTCATCTTCCGCCTTGCTGATATTTTCGCTTAATGTCCGGATCCGTTTGGTATCCTGACTCTTTGCCGCGACCAAAGCGTGAAGCTCTGCTCGATCAGCTGCCAGATTTGCGCGGAGGGTAGCAGTCTGGTCAAGATATGTCTGTTGATTCGTGTTGGTTGTGGGTGTGGTCTCGCTGGCGGTTGCGGCATATGCACCGGAAGTGAGGAGAGCGGCCAAGGCCAACATTGCTGTGACTGATTTGGTTTTCTTCATGGTATGTACTCCTTTCTTTTTTCTTTTAGTAAGAGGTTGCCGTGAAAACTGATTTCACGGCAACCTCGCAGTGCTCTCTTGCTTACATTCGATGATGTTTACCCATCGTGCTATTCATGTCGTGACCCATCTTTCCTTGCAGATGCTTTCCCGTCATGCCAGTAGAATCACAATTCATCCCCAGATGCACACCTCCTGGCCCCATGAGCGGAACATTGTTTTTAAATGTTTGTTGATTCGTGTTGGTTGCGGGTGTGGTCTCGCTGGCGGTTGCGGCATATGCACCGGAAGTGAGGAGAGCGGCCAAGGCCAACATTGCTGTGACTGATTTGATTTTCTTCATGGTACGTACTCCTTGGTAAGGGTTAAGGTTTTGGTTATCTCTCTAGTAGCAGTATCCATGCCAAACAATTTTTATTTATTCAACTAACTGTAATTGTTTTATTTTAATCAAAAAATTTAATAAAATTAGCAAAACGCAATTGAACGAAAGACCCTTGATGTTTAATTTCTGATCAACTCGGACGGGGGATGTGTCTAATTTTTAAACATAATGACTGCCAAAGCCACCTTTGGGACAGAAGAAGAGGGATATATGCTTTTTCAGTGGATGAAAAGAAGCCAGGTGTATGGACCATCCTGGATGATCATCGGGATCAGTTTTGTGCTCATGGCCGTGGTCATCTTCATGGGAGGAACGAATTATCACCAGGGCAAGACCTCCATAGAGAACCTGTTACGTGAAAAGGGAGATGTGCTGATCCGATCCTTTGAGGCCGGGACACAAACCGGCATGATGGGGATGATGGGCGATGAGGCGCACTTGCAAAAACTACTGGAAGAAACTGCGGCCCGTTCGGATGTTTCCTTTATTGCCTTGGTGGATAAAAACGGAACTATCTTGGCCCATAGTGATGCCAAATTAATCGGCACAATCGCCAAAGCCTTTATACGGGGCGACACGTTTGCTCCGACCGGCAAGTCCCAATGGCGCACGATTGCTGGTGAGCATGAGGAGACTTTATTTGAAGTCTACAGGGATTTTCTTCCTGCCTCACCGCATTCCGGGCACATGGAGTCGATGGGCGAGCATCATGACCTCTCCTGTGTACCAGGTTGGATCAGGGGCCTGTCTCAAGAACGCA
>JBFXIU010000058.1:0-16792 GCA_050175615.1 Porticoccaceae bacterium
GCCTGCTCGAGAATACTCAGCACAGGAGCCAGGCCGCTGCCACCGGCGATACAGATCATCGGCCCCTTGCCATCCCGCAGCCAGAAATTGCCCGCCGGCCCGTGCATTTTAAATTCCACATTGTCGGATTTGTCCTCAAAAAGCATACCGGTAAACTGGCCTTCGGGAACGCGGCGTATAAATAAGCTAATGGTTTTGTTTCCGGATTCCGCCGGGGGCATCGCAAATGAGTAAGAGCGGGCGCCAAAAATGTCGTCAACCGACATCTGGATATACTGGCCAGCGTCAAACTTAATGGGGCGGTCAAGCTCGATAGTCACCTCCCTGATATCGTGGGTAATCTCTTTCTGCTCGACAATTTTTCCAGTGAAATCGCCTGGGGGATTGAGGCGCTTGGGTTCAAAGTCCTCCACATCAAGGGTGATGTCGGTTTTGGCAACCGCCTGACAGGTGAGAATAATGTTATCCCGCAGCTCCTCTTCGCTGAGCACATAGGCGAAATTGGTAAGCTCGCGAATTTTACCGCTGACCAGCTTGCACTTGCAGGTACCACAGGTGCCGACCGTACAGCTGTGCGGCATGGCCAGCCCCTGCGACAGGGCTGACTCCAGAATGGATTTGCTTTTACTGGCCTCAAATGACACATCCGCCGGCTGAATATTGACTGTTCTGGATGACTTTCCAAAACCTAATGCGTTGAGCAAAGACAAAGTGCTGCCCCCTTGTTAAATGTGACTATAGCTTCTGTTGCTTCCCGATCAGGCCGCACTGCTTTCCTGCTGTTTGGGGAACCAGTCGGGCCATCCCGCCTTGAGATTCTGCTCCCGAGCAAGTTCCCGCTCTTCATTGCTGGCATGATTTAAATCCCACTCCTTAAGCGCCGGCTTGATGATGAAGTTGTACCAAACAGGCGGAATCAGTGCCGCACAGAAACACACGAAGACACTGGGCACTTTTACCGACGCGGTGTCTGGTTTGAGTTTATAGAAAGGTGTGTACGCATTGATATGGTGATCAGCGTGATTGGTAATCTCAAAGGTGATCACTCGGCTCAACGGACTGAGATGATTCCAGACATGGCGCCTTGCGATGGGCTTGCCAACCAGACGAACCTGGCCGTAGTGCTGAAAATAGTTAAACATTTCAACCCATATCCGCGCGAGAAGCACACCGCTAAGGCCACAGATCAAGGCTGGAAGACCACCGATGGCAAACAGAATGCCCTGGAACACCACCTGCGCAAGAATGGCTTTCCAGAGCCGGTGATGAATTGACCAGCGCCCTTTGCCGCGCTTTTCAAGGGCATCACTTTCCAAATCCATTGCCGCCTTGGTGCTGTGAACCACAGCCGCCAGGGCAAAGGTATAGAAGTCTCTGCCGCGCAGCGCCGTATCAGAATCCTTGGCGGTACCAACATCGAGATGATGGCCGACCATATGGGCAATATTGCGCATGCAGTCCAAATACACGACCTGTGAATAGGTGCCCACCAGCTGCGCGAGGTAGCCGCGCTGGTGGTAGAGTTCGTGGGTACTGGGAACACCGACGACCACACCCAACCAGGCGACGGAGAGAGTCCCCCCGATCATTTCTATCAGCGTGTAGTCTCCCATGCCAATGCGCCAGGCAAGCAATACGTAAAGCAGGGTATTCAGCAGAGCACTGATCCACACGGGAATGTAGGCGAGAAAGGCATTGTTGATTTTCCGTTCTTTCATATCCCTGGGCAGAAGACTTTCCAGGATTGCCAGAACCGGCAATGTGGCAATACCGATCCACACGTATGGGCCGCCAACATAGACGCCAATTCCCGCGAGAATTTGAATAAAGGGCGAGGTGTAATACCTCAAGTAATCAAAAAACATTGTTACCTCCTGCCATTAGATGACATCTGTGCCGAACTTCTTTCGTTATAAGAAAAATCAAACATTAAATCATTAAAGTTAAAACTGTACTTCGACAAACTGGCCAACTAATCCTCTCGGCCTCTGACGACCCATCCCTGTATTACCGACAACCACAGCAATAATTTTATTACTGAACGACCTTTGTCGCCGGACTGATAACCCACCTCCCGTTGGACATCAAAACAGGACAATAAGTTGCTTTTTCTTTTTTATATTGAAAATTTAGTCAATATAAATCTGCAACTAGCCCCCCAAAAACGGAGGCCATTGTAGCCTAACTGGTTATCATTTCAATATAAACCGCAGCTATCTGTCTCTACACCGCACCAGATACCCTGTCAACCTGGTGCGGCAACACACCTCTCTGTTTAGGAGCGCGCAGCAAGCTGGGCTTTGATTTCTTCGAGGATGGCCGGATCATCAATGGTTGCCGGCATTTTGTAACTCTCTCCCTGAACTATCTTCTGCAGGGTTGCGCGAAGAATTTTCCCGGAGCGGGTTTTTGGCAGCCGCTTGACCACCATTGCTTTTTTGAATGCAGCAACAGGACCTATCTGTTCGCGCACCATGGCGACGACTTCAGCCTCAATCTGTGCCGCTGGGCGCTCTACCCCGGCATTGATAATCAGCATCGAAAACGGTGTCTGGCCTTTGAGTTCGTCATAGACGCCAAATACAGCGCATTCGGCAACATCGGGGTGATTGGCTATAACTTCTTCCATTTGCCCAGTGGACAACCTGTGTCCCGCCACATTAATGACATCATCGGTGCGGCTCATGATATGAACATAGCCTTCGCTGTCGATAAAACCGGCATCCCCGGTGTTGTAGTAACCAGGGTATTCGGTCAGGTATTTATCGATAAACCCTTTGTCATTATTCCACAGGGTCGGCAGGGTTCCCGGCGGCAGTGGCAATTTTATCGCCAAAGCACCCATGGTATCGGGGGGCAGGCTGTGGCCGCCCTCGTCAAGTGCCTGAACATGAAAGCCATTAACCGGTTTGCCGGACGAGCCATATTTAACGGGGAAAAGCCCGACACCGGCACAATTGGCAACCGCTGGCCAACCAAGCTCAGTCTGCCACCAGTGATCGATCACCGGTGTTTTGACGTAATTTTCAGCCCACTGAATAGTATCTGGATCGGCGCGCTCACCGGCAAGAAAGAGCGTTTGCAATGAGCTGAGATCAAAATCTTTCAGGCACTCCCCTTTGGGGTCGCGCTGCTTAATGGCACGAATGGCGGTGGGAGCAGTGAACATTGCCTTGACCTTATGGCGCTCGATCAGGCGCCAGTAGGTAGCGGAGTCCGGGGTGCCAACGGGCTTGCCTTCAAACATGATGGCGGTGGCGCCGCGCACCAGAGGGCCGTAAACAATATAGGAGTGCCCCACAACCCAACCGATGTCTGATGCCGCCCAGAAAACATCACCGGGATCTATGCCATAAATGGCTTTCAGGCTCCAATTCAAAGCGACCATATGGCCGCCGTTGTCGCGGACAACACCCTTGGGCTGACCGGTGGTGCCGGAAGTATAGATAATGTAAAGGGGGTCGGTGGCCGCCACGGGCACGCAATCACTTGGTTCTGCGCCTTTTTGCACATCGTGCCAATCGAGATCCCTGGGAGCAACCATCTTTGCCTCCTCCTGGGGACGCTGAAAAATGATGCAGTGCTCGGGCTTATGCTTGCTCAACTCAAGCGCGTGATCCAGCAGCGGCTTGTAGTGGACAATACCGTGGGGCTCAATACCACAAGAGGCGGAAATAATCAGCCTGGGCTTGCAGTCATCAATGCGTGAAGCAAGCTCATTGGAAGCAAAGCCACCAAAAACCACTGAATGTACGGCACCTATGCGCGCGCAGGCCTGCATGGCCACGGCAGCTTCAGGAACCATAGGCATATAGATAATGACCCTGTCGCCCTTGGCGACGCCCAGGCGAGTCAGCGCGCCAGCGAACAGGGCAACGCGATCCAATAATTCCCGATAACTGATGTGTTGTACTGTATCGGTAACCGGGCTGTCGTAGATCAGCGCCGTTTGATCTCCCCGCCCCCCGGCAACATGGCGATCCAGGCAGTTATAAGAGGTATTACAAACAGCGCCGCTGAACCAGCGATACAGGGGAGCCTGACTTGAGTCCAGCACAGTATCCCAGGTTTTGTACCAGTCAATTTCTTTTGCGGCTTCGCTCCACAGTTCTATATTTGCATTAGTGTCCATGTCTGTACTCGTGGTCTGTTTAAACAATAATTGACTTTATAGTTTGTTTTCACTGCGACTCTTGGCCGTCAGCTTGGGCTGCCAAGAGGCAATCCGGCTCTGATAATAATATTTTGCCAGCGCCCCAGAAGATGCTCGAACTCCCGCATGTCGGTACTGACCAGGGATCGCGCCGCGAAACCTCTGACGACACTGTGGGAAAGGGAGAGAAAATCCTCGGCATCAGAGAGCGACCAGCCATCATCAATCAGCCTCTCAAGCCAGAGGCGTTCAATTCTAAGGCGATTTTTGCGCGCCATTTCGGTGAGCTCTGTGCGCAGGGAATCATTTTTCATTCCCGCCATCAAAATATCCAGAGCGACCATAAAATAATCCGACAGGTAGAAATCGCGAAAGTCTTTGAGAATCAGCTCAACCAGATCGTTCTTTTGCGCCTTTACCGCATAATTCTTCTCAAACGCCTCATTGGACTTCTGGTAGGCGTATTCCATGGCCGCTACCGCCAGGCTGTCCTTGGTGGGGAAATGGTGCAATTGCGCCCCCTGGGAAACACCGGCCTCCTTGGATACCGCAGATGTCCTGAAATTGACATAGCCCACTTCCCGTATCACATTGAACGCCGCTTTTGACAGGCGCTCGCGCATCATCGCAGTTCTGATTGCCTGAGGAATTCGCGCTTTTTTTGCTGGGCTGGCAGTAGCTGTCATCAATGGGTTTCCTTTTTTCTCGACGCTGGTTTAGGGTCTGTTAACAGACCCTAGGGCTGAAGAAAAAAATTCTCAACCAGAGTGGCAAAGGATGCGGCTTTTTCAAACATCGTCCAATGGCCGCACTCACCATAAATATGAAGTTCGGAATGCTTCAACAACTCGTGGGCGCGAACGCTGCACCTATAGGGCACAATGGCATCTTCGCGACCGTGAATAATCAGGGCAGGGTTGGCAATTTTTGCAATTTCTTCTTCCGGCAAGTGGAGGGCGTCAAGTTTTTCCTGCATGGGTTCAGGGAACAGCGATTGATAGGCTTCCTGATAGCCGGGGCGCATACTCGCCTGGTAGCGCGACTCGACAATTTCATCACTGACCTTGAAATTCTCGTGGGTAAATACATTCATCAGATCACGCATGGCTTCAAAAGAGGGCTGATAACCCCAAACCTTGCGAAGCCCTTCTGTCATTTCAAAATGAATGCCCGCAGCACCCATCAGCACAAAACGATCGACACGATCCGGGTGCTTTGCGGCGATGGCGAGACTGAGAGCGCCGCCAAAGGAATTGCCAATAAAATGAGCCTTTTTGATATTCAGGGCATCCATGAAACCAATCATGAAAGCAACCCAATTGTCGAGATTGTATTCAAAATTTTTCGGATGCTCTGTATAACCAAAGCCGACAACGTCCGGCGCGAGCACATGAAATTTTTTCGCGAGCACAGGAATCAGCAAGCGCCAGTTGGCATAACCTGTCACCCCGGGGCCGGAGCCGTGAATCAGGATAACCGTGTCACCTGTTCCCTGCTCCTGATAATTAACACCGTAGCCATTCACTTTGACGTTTTTGCCAAGCTCAGGATTATCGCTCATATTTTTCTCCGAATTTATTCCGCAGCCTGCGGCGGGGCGCGCCTGTTGGGCTTGGGGTTAACAAACAATGTATTGTTTTCAACTTTTGTTGCAAAAGTAATCAGCGGCGTGCGACAGGGTAGTGTCAGCGCCGCACCTGTTCGGACATCAAAGGTACCGTGGTGCCAGCCGCATTCCAGCACATGGCCGTTGAGTTCCCCCTCTTCAACAAAGGAGGCTTTGGCATGGGTGCAGCGATCAAAACTGGCGTAAAACTCCCCATCCACGTTATAGATGGCCAATGTGGCTCCGCTTGGCATTTTGGCTTCAGAAATACTGCCTGGTGGATAGTTACTTACATCACCCAGTTCAACCCAGGGAGTATCTGTTGCGATAGAATCAGTCGTCAAACTATGTCTCCTGTCAATTTTTACAGCATGGTACTGCCGCCATTCACGCTTATCACCTGGCCGGTGATGAAGGCAGCAGGCTCACTTGCCAGATAAAGCACCATAGAGGCAATTTCTTCGCACTCTCCAGCTCTTCCCATAGGAATAACGGAAACTACTTTCTCAATAAGCTCCGGCTTTTCAATGGCAAATTTGTCGTAAATTTCTGTGCGCACCGCGCAGGGTGCAACCGTATTAACAGTAATGCCGTCGCGGGCAAATTCTCTGGCCAGTCCGGTGGTCAAACCGTGTACGCCACCTTTTGCCGCATTGTAGGCGGCGTGATCGACGAGTCCATTGCGCACCGAATCTGCGCCTATATGAATAATCCGGCCATACTGCTGCTCCTTCATGATCGGCAGTACTGCGCGGTCGCACCACAGCGTTGTCCACAGATTGCGGTCGATCGTTTGCTTCAATGTTTCTGCAGTATGACTCAGAAAAGGCAGAATCACGCCACCCCCGGCATTATTGACCAGAATGTCGATGCGACCAAAACGGGTTTTGGCTGTGTCAATGAGGGCATTGGCGTTACCCTCAACAGACAGATCGCCCGCAAAGGTTGCCACTGCCCCCGGGTCAGCAAAGGCTTTTGCCGTACTGGCAATAGTGTCTGCATCCAGGTCAGTGATGACGATTTTTGCACCCTGGCCGTAAAGTGCTTTCGCGATGGCCAGACCAATACCGTGGGCTGCGCCGGTAATAATAGCCACTCTGCCTTTCAGCATAATGTTTTCTCTCTCTGAAAACTGGTTCTATTTTTTAATAATTGCACCAGTGCTGGCAAATTCCGGCTTGGGAAAGCCACCCCAAAGATCCATCACTTCCGATGAATTTTTCAGCATCCTCGGCTCCCTTGCACCCTCGACAGGAAATTCCTCCATACCAAAGCTGAACTCCATGGTCATGCCATCGGGGTCGGTGTAATAAAGGAACACGCTACCAGATGGCTTGTGGCGACCGGGACCAAAAACAATGGGCACATTGGCAGCCATTAAACGATTGCGAGCGCGACCGACGTCATCAATTTCGCTGACCATGAAGTTGACATGATGAAGACCATCGCTGTCACTGTTGAGAATGGCAAAGCTGTGGTGAAACGGATTGGGGAAACAGCGCATCCACACGGCTTTGTCCTCAACATAATCCGACGAGACAAAACCGAAATGTTTCTCCATGGCATCCCAGGCCTTTTCAAACTGTGCGGTTTTAATCACCACATGGCCAAGGCGCTGTATTTTTGTTAATAACCCGGCAAACGGCCGCGCCGGCACGGTCATCGCATAAAAGAAGTCGAAGGTGATTCCGGTGATGGGCTCGACCAGCCTAAAAGCATCGCCAATCTGCAAAAACTGGCGCTCATCCTGATCAATAGCCTGAATGTCATAGCCCAGGGCAGTGAAATGGGCGCGGGCTTTATCGTACTCCGCAGCAGACTGCACCATCAAACCGACATTGATCAGACCGGGTTCATCCGCTTGATAAAGGGCGACATCGGTTACACCGTCGCTACAGCGAAAACTGGCGCGGGATGGGCTTTCATTCGTTGTCAGCTCCAACCCCACCAGATCGCGATAGAACTCCACCGAGCGCTCAATATTGGTAACGCCAAGGGCTACATAGCCGAGTCTTTGATAAAGAAATGGGTGGTTCATCTAGGCTGCTCCTGCGAATTTCGCTTTTTTTGGGATTTTACAACAACAGTTATTATTTAAAAACAGTTCACACGCAATGTAAAGCAGAGTTATTTAGATGTCAACTTTTTCCAACAGACAATACTCGGCCAAGGCCTGCAGCTCCTGATCTCCGTCGGTCAGGTAGCGCCACATGCGCTCAAACACACGCCCCGTCATCACCTGACGATCGATAATTTCCTGATCGCTGAGCAATCCATCACAATCCTCCACCCCCAGAGTTCTGGCCTGAAGCTCAACCCTGGCCGCATCTTCAAGAAACCAGCTGTAGGCCACCGCCTGCTCAAGGGTTTGCCCCGCAACCACGGCGCCATTGCCGCGCATGACAATGGCCGGAGAATCGCCCATCTGCTCCACCAGCCTGATTGCGGCCTCATCATTGCGCAGCAATCTCGGATCGTCCCACAGCGGAGTGTTTGCACCAAAATACGCGGCGAGCCCATGCCTGGGTCTGGCCGTAACACGGAACGTTGACAGGGTCATCACATTGGGCGGCATGATTCGACACACAGCCCCCGCAGACGGATTGCGGGCATAAATCTGCTGGTGAATTCTCACCTCACCAAGAACCCCTTCGGGCAAGGCGCCGCGAACATTGACCAGCGTGCCCGGCTCATTGGGGCGCAGGGTCGCCAATGGCTCTGGCGCACACACCAGAAAAGTCTCTTCATTCACCCTCAGACTGCAGTGGCCAAAGGCGTGAACCAGCCGTGCGCGACCAAGCGCGCGAGCGGCAATGCGCAATTTTATTTGCGCCGCGTTGATTCTTTTTTGATTTGATTGATCCATTCGAGGTTTCCCTTAAACTGTATTTTGACTGGCTGGCAAAAGTGCTTTACAAGGTACACCAACTCTGTTAATTTTGCAAAACAAACCAGATACACGGTATGCAAATAATTTTGACATGCACAGATAAAAAGGCGGAGGATGGATTGTGACTGAAATAATCAAATCTATAGACGAAGATATTGAGGCTGGCCGTTTTCGAGTGCCGCGCCAATCGTTCGTAAGTGATGCAGTTTTTGAGGCGGAACGGGATGCGATCTTTAATCGCTGCTGGCTCTACCTGGGGCATGAGTCGGAACTTGCGGACGGCCCCGGCAGCTTTGTCGCACGCACCGTTGCCAACCGGGATCTGCTTTTCATTCGCGATCGCAACGATGTGGTTCGCGCTTTCTTTAACGTCTGCCCCCACCGTGGCGCGACGGTTTGCCGGGAGAAAAAAGGCAAGGCGAAAAGCTTCCAGTGCATGTATCACGGCTGGGTCTTTAAAGACAACGGCGAATTGATGCACCTTGCCGGAGAATCTTCCTACGCCAAAGACTTCAATGCCGACGGCAGTGTCAATCTCCAGGCCGTACCCAGGCTGGACAGCTACGCCGGTTTCTATTTTGTTTGCTTTAATGATGAGGTCGAATCGCTGCCTGACTATTTGGCTGGTGCCAAAGAGTATCTCGACCTTGTTGCCAACCACTCCCCCGCTGGAATGACTCTGGTTGGCGGCACCCAGGAATACGCCATCCGCGCCAACTGGAAACTGCTGGTGGAAAACAGCTTTGACGGCTACCACGCTGAAGCCACCCATGCCACCTATCTCGATTACCTGATGAACACCAACGGCGGGTTGACCAACGTCAAGCTCCAGGGCAACGCCTACGATCTCGGCAATGGTCACGCTGTTATTGAATACACAGCCCCCTGGGGGCGCCCCGTAGCCCAATGGATTCCCATGTGGGGCGAAGAGGGCAAGGCCGAAATGGATCGCGTCTACGCCGAGCTTGTCGAGCGCCTCGGCCCTGAAAAAGCTGAGCAGGTTGCCCACAAAAACCGCAACATGGTGATTTTCCCCAACCTGGTTATCAATGACATCATGGCCATCACCATTCGCACCTTTTACCCGGTCAAGCCAGATTACATGATGGTCAACGGCTGGGCATTGGCGGCGAGTGACGAAAACGAATGGCGCCGCAAGTTCCGCCTGTTCAACTTCCTCGAATTCCTCGGACCGGGCGGCTTTGCCACTCCAGATGATGTTGAAGCCCTGGAAAAATGCCAGGCGGGCTATAAAGCCAACTCGTCTGTGCCCTGGAATGACATTTCCAAAGGCATGAACAAAAAACAGCCGTCCTTTGACGACGAACATCAAATGAGGGCATTTTGGCGGGAGTGGAACAGACGTCTTGAGACCATTCGTCAGGAGGCCGACAAATGAATAGTGCAACAAAAAACAAGTACGATGACTTTCTGGCCGTACAGGATCTGATTTTTAAAGAGGCCGCGCTGATCGACAGCTGGCAGCTCGATGACTGGCTGGGGCTGTTCACGGAGGACGCTGGTTATTATGTGCCGCCCACTGACGTCGATGACGATGCCTCTCCAGAAAAGACGCTGTTCTATATAGCTGATGACCGTGCGCGCATGGAAGAGCGCGTCATTCGCATCAAGAAAAAGACGGCGCACTCGGAGTTTCCACGGTCAAAAATTCGCCACCTGGTGAGCAATATTCGCATCATCGGAGAAAGCGATGGCATTGTCAGCGTTGATGCCGCCTTTGTCGTCTATCGCACCAAAGATGGCGCTACGGATGCCTTTATGGGTCGCTACGCCTACAAATTGAAACGCGATGGCGACAGCTTCAAAATTGCCAGTAAAAGTTGCCACCTGGATATGGATGGGCTGCGTCCCCACGGCAGAATCAGTATTATTCTGTAATACTGCAACGAGTACTCAGCCCGCCAACGCTGCATGTAGCACCGGATCCTTCCCTGTGTTCATGCGGCGTTCGTTTGTTTAAGCTAAGCGCCCGTTTGTTTATGGCATCTGAAAAAACGAGTTAATGGAATTATGAATCAAGAGCAGATTATCACCGCCAGCGAAGAGCTTTATAACGCCCTTGTCAACAGAACAACGGTGACACCGCTGAGGGAGAAATACCCCGACATCAGCATTGACGCAGCCTATCAGGTTTCCCTTCATTTACTGGCGAAACGTATCGCTGCAGGTGAAAAAGTCATCGGCAAAAAAATCGGCGTTACCAGTAAGGCGGTTCAGGACATGCTCAATGTCTACCAGCCCGATTTTGGTTTTTTAACCGATAAAATGATCTTCAGCGACCAGGTTCCCATCAGCAACACATTGATTCAGCCCCGCGCCGAAGGTGAAATCGCTTTTTTGCTGAAAAAGCCCCTGGCGGGGCCTGGCGTCACCGAGGCGGATGTTCTCGCGGCAACGGAAGCGGTGATGCCCTGTTTTGAAATCGTCGACTCCCGCATTGCCGACTGGAAAATCACCATTGAGGATACGGTTGCCGACAACGCCTCCTGCGGTTTGTTTGTCATCAATGACAAGGCCGCCAAAGACCCCAAAACCCTGGATCTGCCCAGCTGCGAAATGATCGTTAACAAAAATGGCCAATTCCTGAGCCGGGGCACTGGCGCCGCCGCCCTGGGCAACCCCCTGACCTGTGTGGCCTGGCTGGCAAACGTGCTTGGCCAATACGATGTCAGCCTCGATGCCGGCGACATTATTTTGTCTGGCTCTCTGGTTCCCCTTGAATCTGTCAAGGCCGGAGATACCATGTCGCTGACGATCTCGGGCATTGGCGACCTGGCCATTGAATTTATTTGATCCACTACTTGGTTGTTGACTTATGACTACAGCGAAAATCAAAGCGGCCATTATTGGCCCCGGCAATATCGGCACAGACCTGTTGATGAAAGCCATGCGTTCTGAGGTAATAGAACCGGTGTGGATGGTGGGTGTTGAGCCGGATTCTCCCGGCCTGGCAAGAGCCAGGGACATGGGCATCAAAACCACCTCAGAGGGCGTGGCCGGACTGGTTCCCCACATGAAAGCAGACGACATTAAAATCTGTTTTGACGCCACCTCCGCCTATGTCCACGCCGATAACTCGCGCCAGGTTGTTGCCCAGGGCGCGATGATGATCGACCTCACGCCAGCGGCCATCGGCCCCTACTGCATTCCTCCGGTGAACCTGGATGCCGCGCTCGCCTCCGGCGGCAGCAACGTCAATATGGTTACCTGCGGCGGCCAGGCCACCATTCCCATGGTGGCGGCGGTATCCCGTGTGCAGCCGGTGGAATACGGCGAAATTGTCGCCACCGTGGCGTCAAAATCCATTGGCCCCGGCACCCGCAAAAATATTGACGAGTTTACCCGCACTACCGCCCGCGCGGTGGAACAGGTTGGCGGCGCCAAACGCGGCAAAGCCATTATTCTCATCAATCCGGCGGAACCGCCGTTGATTATGCGCGACACCATCCATTGCCTGACCGTCGGCGAACCCGACCAGGAAAAAATCACCGCCTCCGTGCACGCCATGGTGGCAGAAGTGCAGCGCTATGTCCCCGGTTACCGCCTCAAAAACGGCCCGGTATTTGACGGCAGACGGGTCTCCATTTTCATGGAAGTGGAAGGTCTTGGCGACTTCCTGCCCAAGTATGCCGGCAACCTCGACATTATGACGGCGGCGGCGCTGCGCACGGCGGAAATGCTCGCGGAGAGAATGCTGGCTGCGGCGAAATCCGCATAGAAGACTGTATAGACAACCGAAGGCGCAACCCCATTGAGGCAACCACAGTGAATATTGCAAACAAAAACGTCATCATCCACGACATGAGTCTCCGCGATGGCATGCACTCCATGCGTCACCAAATCTCCCTGGAGCAGATGAAATCTGTTGCCGCAGGTCTCGACGCTGCCGGCGTTCCATTGATTGAAGTCACCCACGGCGACGGCCTCGGCGGCAACTCCGTCAACTACGGCTTTTCCGCCCATTCCGACGAAGACTATCTCCGCGCTGTGGTCGGCGTGGTCAAGCAGGCAAAAATTTCCGCCCTGCTGCTGCCAGGCATCGGCACTGTCGACGATCTCAATATGGCTCACGACTGCGGCATTGGCACCATTCGCGTCGCCACCCACTGCACCGAAGCCGATGTCTCCGAGCAGCACATTGCCGCCGGGCGCAAGCTGGGCTTGGACACCGTCGGCTTCTTGATGATGGCGCATATGATCAGCACCGAGGAGTTGTTGGTGCAGGCCAAACTGATGGAATCCTACGGCGCCCAGTGCATCTACTGCACCGACTCCGCGGGCTATATGCTGCCCGACCAGGTCACCGAACGCATCAGCGCCCTGCGCGATCAATTGAAGCCGGAAACCCAAATCGGTTTCCACGGCCACAACAACCTCAGCCTGGGTGTGATGAACTCCCTGGCGGCAGTCGCTGCAGGTGCCGACCGCATCGACGGCTCCGTGGCCGGCATGGGCGCTGGCGCTGGCAACACGCCACTTGAAATCTTTGTTGCCGTCCTTGAGCGAATGGAAGCAAAAACCGGCATTGACCTGTTTAAAATCATGGACGTGGCGGAAGACCTTGTCGTCCCCATGCTGGAGGAACCGATTCGCATTGACCGTGATGCCCTCACCCTCGGCTACGCCGGTGTTTACAGCTCCTTCCTGCTCTTTGCCAAGCGCGCCGAGAAACGCTACGGGGTTTCTGCCCGCAGCATTCTGGTGGAGCTCGGCAAGCGCCGCACTGTCGGCGGTCAGGAAGATATGATCGAAGATCTGGCGCTGTCCATGGCGGCAAACAAGTAGAAAACTCGGTCTGATCATCGAGCAGTTGCAACGCAACTTGCTCGATGATCACTAAATCACTAAATCACTAATAACAATCTTCAACTGCTGCTAATACTTCATAAGTCAGCCTATTCGATAGAGCCCGAGTGTAGCCGCCAGCCCCAAAATAGATTGTCCGTCAGGGTCAATGACTTGGCGCCATCGCCCCTTGTTATGACCCCATAAGAAATCGTTAATTTCCCCACCACGGAATATGCTGTAGTTTGTGCTTAAACAGGATTAGGGCGAAATAATGATAAAAGTCTTTTATGGCGAAACTCCCAATGTCTACAAAGTCACCATCGCCATTGAGGAGATGGGTCTTGACAGCGAGCGGGTACCCGTCAATATTTTTAATGGCGAACAGTTCACCCCGGCCTTTCTGGCCATCAGCCCCAACAACCGTATTCCGGCTATCATTGATACCACCCCCGCCCAGGGTGGCGAGCCGATTAGTGTTGCTGAGTCCGGCGCCATTCTGATTTATCTGGCGGAAAAGACCGGGCGATTTCTCCCCAGCGAGCCCAAAGACCGAGCCCATGTTTTGCAATGGGTGATGTGGCAGATGTCGGCGCAGGGGCCAACCCTTGGTCAATTTGGCCATTTCCGCAACTATGCGCCGGAAAAACTGCCCTATGCCATTGAACGCTTTGGCAAGGAGGCGCATCGCCTCTATGGCCTTCTCGACAAACACCTGGCCGACGGGGAATACCTTGTCGGCGATTACAGTATTGCCGACATGATCTGCTGGCCGTGGCTGCTTTTTCGCCAGCATCACGGCCTTGAGCTGGCCGAATTCCCCCACCTGCAACGCTGGTTTCATGCCATCGAAGAGCGCCCGGCGGTACGGGAAGCACTGCGCGAATCGATTATTCCTGAACCGAGAACCACCTTCAGTGACGAGGAGCGCCAGCTCCTGTTCAATCAACGAGGCTAAGTATGATCAATTATATTTCTGTGGCTGAAGCAGTTGAAATGCCAGGCTTGCGTGTCGTTTTCTCGCCGGGGTTTCCAGGCCCCTGGAGTGTTGCGGCAAGAATCATTCTCGAGTTAAAAAATATTGATTTTATCCCCGTTGCCCAGGCGATCGGCGAAGAAGACAAAGTGTTGCGCGCCTGGACTGGACAGGAATCGGCGCCCGCTGCCGTTCTCAACAAAGAGAGAGGCCGTTCCCGCTGGGATGAGATTTTGTTGCTGGCGGAACGGCTTGCGCCAACCCCCAGCCTTATCCCCGCCGACGAAGATCAGCGCGCCACCATGTTTGGCCTGGCCAATGCCATCTGCGGCGAGGACGGCTTCGGCTGGAATTTCAGGCTCTACAAAATGGTCGCATGGGAAGATTCCCTGGCGGGAAGGTCTTCCGAGCCGGTGTTTCTCACCCCCGAGCAGGTGGCCATTATGCAGTTCCGTTACGGCGACCCCTCAAGCAGTGCTGAAAAAGCCAAAGCGCGTATGGCCGCCATTTTGCGGATGCTGGCAGACCGCCTCCATGCCAACAGGAAAAACGGCAGCCCCTTTTTGGTGGGTGACAGCCTGACAGCGGCAGACATTTACTGGACAACATTCTCGACCCTGGTTGCCCCTATTCGCGACGAGTTTTGCCCCATGCCTGCACCCTATCGGGAAATGGGTGAGGCGATGGGCGCTGACCTTGGCAGCGCAGTGGATCCCATCCTCATCGAACATCGGGAACATGTGCTGGTTAATCACTGCCCTTTGCCGTTAAAGTTTTGACCCTGGCGCTTGGCTCTTAAAAAAATCTAACTGCCTCGCCAATCTTTTTTTGAGGTCAGCCAGCCTTCAGCCAGGCACTTTGTTATGATGGCCAACTCATCAACAACCTATAGCAATCAGATGCCAGAGCAACGTGTCGAGTTTTTCCGTGGCAAATCCATGAAGAACCCTATTGGGCTTGCACCACTCACCAATCTGCAAAGCCATGCTGACGGCTCTCTCTCCGAGGAAGAGTTTCACTGGCTCACCATGAGAGCCAAAGGCGGTTTCGGATTGACCATGACCGCCGCTTGCCATGTACAGGCCTGCGGCCAGGGCTTTGCCGGACAACTTGGCATCTATTCAGACATCCATATTCCCGGCCTTCGCCGTCTTGCAAAGGCCATTCAAAAAGAGGGCAGCCTCGCCATCGTCCAACTGCACCACGCGGGCATAAGGTCGCCCGCTGATATCATTGGCCAGGCGCCTGTGGGGTCATCAAGCGATAGCGAACGCGGTGCACGCGGGCTGTCGCTGGAAGAGGTTGTGCAGCTGCGGGAAGACTTTATAACCGCTGCAGAACGCGCACAACAAGCGGGATTTGACGGCATCGAATTGCATGGCGCCCACAATTACATTATTTGCCAATTCCTGAGCAGTGAATACAATCGCCGCACCGATACCTACGGCGGCTCCCTTGAAAATCGCATGCGCCTGCTCCTTGAAATCATTGCCGGTATCCGCCAGCGCTGTGGCGAAAATTTTCTTATCGGTGTGCGCCTGTCCCCGGAAAAATTTGGCATTCCCATAACAGAAGCCATTGCAACGGCACAGCGGCTATTTGACGAAGAGGTTATCGATTTTCTCGACCTGTCGCTGCGGGATTCTTTTAAGGAGCCGGATGACGAAAAATACCAGGGACGCCTGCTGATGTCCTGGTTTACAGAACTCAATCGAGGCCGTGTCAGGCTCGGAGCCGCTGGCAGCATTAGGTCAGCTAAAGATGTGGCTTTCTGCCTACAGAACGGTCTGGATTTTGTACTCATTGGCAAAGCCGGTATTCTTCACCACAACTTTCCGCTTTTGCTGCAAACCGAAGCGGATTTTACGGCAACGCCGCTACCCGTAAGCCGGGACTACTTGTCCAAAGAGGGTCTCAGCGACCCTTTCATTAACTATCTTGCCAATAGCTGGCAGGGGTTTGTTGCGGCTGAATAGGCAGCCGCTTTTATACTTACACCTTGGCTTAGAGGTGGGCTTTCTGATGCAGGCGGCACGCCCAGGTCAACAATCATCAAATTCGGAGCCAATGTCGGCTCGAATCAGCCCCCTGTAGGCTTTGGCCGCATTACTCTCGCCCTGAATAACCTGGTAAACCTCGCGGGCAATGGGCATATCCACCTTATGCTCATTGGCCAATTGCATCACCACAGGCGCGCTTTTAACCCCTTCGGCAACCATGTGCATATCGTCGATAATTTCGCGAATGGTTTTGCCCTGGCCGAGATGAAAGCCCACATGACGGTTGCGACTTTTTTCACTGGTGCAGGTGGCAACAAGATCGCCGATACCGGCAAGACCGGCAAAGGTTTGCGCCTGGGCG
>JBFXIU010000059.1:0-16756 GCA_050175615.1 Porticoccaceae bacterium
TCCCATGACGGTGCTTGAGGAACTCGACGACATTAAAGACCGCAGAGACAAAACCGTCAGCCGCGAAGCCCGCATCGCCATTCAGATGATCGACAAGGTGGTGGATGAAGCCTCCCCCCAGCAAATACAGGAGGGAGTGGAAGTCAAAGGCTCCAACATGGAGGGAACGCCGGGCACCCTGGCTATTTACCCGGATCAATTACTCAACGACAACGACGAAATTCCCTATCTCGACGGCACCCGCGATCAGGCCAACGATAACCGCATTATCAATGTCGCCCTGCGTCTGCAGGCAGAAAATCCCAAGGATTTTGTCTGCCTGGTGACCAAAGACATCAATATGCGCATCAAGGCCAAGGGCTCGGGGCTGCTTCATGTGGAAGACTATCGCCGCGACCGAGTACTGGACGACATCGACCTGCTCACCAAAGGCTATGAACACCTCGAAGGCGACTTTTGGTCCACCATTTCCGAGGTGGAAACCCAGCGTGAAGGCAACTACGCTGTCTACCGCATTCCCCGCCGCTTTCTGCCCCAGGCCTACCCCGGCATGTTTATTTACGACGACAATGAGTTTATCGCCCTGGTGAAAAGAGTTGAACGCGACAATGTTTACCTGCGCTGCGAATGCCGGGAAAAACTCATGCACAAGCGTTTCTGGGGGATGGCGCCGCGCAATCTCGAACAGGCCATGGCCATGACCCTCCTTGAAGACGAAAGCCTGGATATGACCGTACTCACCGGCCCTGCAGGTTCCGGCAAAACCCTGCTGGCGCTGGCCTACGGACTTCACGCCATTTTGGAGCTGAAAAAATACAGCAAACTGATAGTCGCTCGCTCAACCCCACCCATTGCCGAAGATATCGGTTTTCTTCCCGGCACCGAAGAGGAAAAAATGGCGCCCTGGCTGGCGGCCTTTGATGACAACCTCGAAATTATGCACGGCGCCGACGAATCCTGCCACGGCAGTATCGCCTATGTGAAAGAGCGGGCGAATATTCAATTCAAATCCCTGAATTTTATGCGCGGCCGCTCTTTTAACAACGCCTACATTATCATCGACGAAAGCCAGGGGCTGACCCAGTTTCAGCTTAAATCGGTGATCAGCCGCGTGGGGGCAGATTCGAAGATTGTGGTGCTCGGCAACCTGGCTCAAATCGACAACAAGTACATATCGCCACTGACCTCAGGGCTCACCTACCTGGTGGAGAAAAGCAAGCACTACCACCACGCTGGCGTTATGCACATTAACGGCATTGTCAGATCCCGGCTGGCGGCCTTTGCCGAAGAACATTTATGAGAGATAAAGAGGCGACCCTCAAAGCCGCTTAAACTGAAAGCTGCCTGGATTTTCGCGCCGAGCTTGAACATGTTCCTGACGCTAAACGCTGCAAGCTCGGCAAACCAGACAAAAACCTGGTCAGCTATATGGAGGAAACAGGCTCATCGCAACGGAAAGCGGTTCCCACGCGGGAGCCTGAGAGCCAGGAAAATCAGGCGTAAGGCTGGAAAACAATCACCTCGCGCCCACGCTCCTGCATGGGCGCGCTTTCCGGAGTGGAACGCGGCAACCAGGGAAAAATAAGGCAACTGCCGCCAGCAATGTGAGTTCCTACAAACTAGGCGTAGTGTTACCAACAGGCAGGAGGTGTTTTCACTCCCCTAGGATTGTCGGCGCTAACGGTAATCGTTAACGGGCTGCACGATGTAGCTCCCACAGAATCGTTAGCCTGATCACCCACACCGGTGGCGGTTACGGTGTAGGCAACCGCCGTATTACCCGTAACCGCTATGGTGTAGCGGCCTTCAACAGACGCAGTGCCTGTAAAACCTATTTGAGCCAGGGTGCCATAGGTGGTGTTGTTGGCTCGGTATTTCTCCTGCAGGTTCTGCACCACCAGCAGGGCATCCATGGCATCAGCACGGCGAGCTTTGCGGACGTAATCCTGATAGGCCGGATAAGCAATCGCTGCAAGAATAGCAATGATCACCACGACGATCATCATTTCTATTAGGGTGAAGCCTTTTGCAGATTTCATATAATGTAATCCAAACTTGGATAATTGGTCACCACAACGACAACACTGCTTTCATAGCTGCTACAAGGGCTACATCAGCACGCGGTAATATCAATATAATATGGCGAAACTGTGATGCCGTTGAGGTTGATTGTCACTGAACTCGGACTGCCTTGGCCACCACTTATGCAGGTTTGACCATTTAAAACAATATTGCGATTAGTTTGCACATAAATCGAACCACTCCACCCTGACAATGTACTTCTGTATCTCGCCAAGCATCTGAACGAATTCAAATACCCAGGAAGAGACTGCACACTACAATTGGTTCTCAATAGACTTTCTGTTTCAGGGGAAACTTGCTCAATGTCAGCCGATCGCAAATTAACATTTTGAACACTACCAGAAATCCGGCCAACAATATCTAGCAAAATAATACTATACGGTTCCTCTGCATCTCCCTCTTCTCCAGTGCCTGTTCCCGTACCATCATCACCATTGCCGCCACCCTCTCCATCGCCATTACCCGTGCCGGTACCATCTCCTGTTCCACCCCAAACATTCTCTGCCAAGGCAATCTGGTTGGCCATATCCACAACACGTAGAATTCTACCAGCCTCAAGCCCTGGATCGCGTAGATATATTTCAGAATTCAACACGACCTCTTGGGCAATATTATCCCTATCTGTCCAGGTTACGTTGACTCTTGCGTTCTTTCTTTCTCCATCGGCTGTGATTAGGTCTGTTGATGTTATAACCCAACACCGTGTAAAACTGGCCAATGTTCCCTGGATTGCAGCAGCATCGCAATCTGCCGCATTGATTAATCTATCATCACTGTCATCAAGAAAGCTTTCTAATTCCTGTAATTTTTCTTCAGCAAGAGAAACTGCTTCAGCCTGAGACTTGGCATCCGAAATATTTTTCTGTGATGTGCTATGAAAACTGAGCAAAGCCAATAAGCCGACAGCAAGTACGACAAAGGAAATCAACGTCTCTATCAAGCTGAACCCTGCGTTAGCACTATGTTTTATTTTGAACGATTTACTTTTCATAACAGATTTCCCTTTAACAAGAGAGAAGTAGCATTCGTAATTAAAAATCACGCCATGACCCAGGTATCTCAGAAAACTGGGGGATTGCTATGCCAATATCGATAGTATTGTCTGAACCAGAGCCACCGCCGCCGCCGCCAAAATCCAGATTATCTCCGACAATGTCAATATTCGCATTCAACCTTGACATATTGCCTTCCTTGACCAAGGAGCCATAGATTGTGACGTTACCCAAACCGTTCATAAAGCAGCTAGGCGAGGTATCCTTGTCTCTGTCCGTCTCATAATAGACAATGCCGTAAATCGTTACCCCGCCCTGCATGCCTGGGCAAGGATCGCTCAGATTTTCATCAAACAATAAAATGATCGGATTATCTGGCGATCCGTAGGTTCCACCCGGCCAATTATTGCCATTCCATGACGGACGATTACCTCCGGTAGGGTACTTCGGATAATTCTGGTCAACAATAATAATCCGCTGAGGTTCACGGGCTTCCAATGCTAACAAGTCTGCTTTGGTCGTGGCGCCGAAAATAGAAACCCACAGCGAAGTTGGCTCCTCCAAGATTCTCGTCTGGGTAGGCACACCAGTGCAGGTGCTTCCCGTGCAAGCGAATTGGTCTAAATGCCCTGGATCAAGACAATTGGCTCCACTGCCAGCGGTAGAACCTATGGCCAAGGGCAAGGGTGTTACATTCGGAACAAATACATCGGGTGTGCCCGTAAACGCATTTGTACAACCTTCCACAACGATGGGCGGAGCCTGAAAAGCTGTAATGTCTGCACCGCCTGAACTACGGGAAAATATACTTGTGCGCCCCAACATAACCTCAGTAGACACCGTTTTATTAATATGGGAATCGCCCACTGCAGCGGCCTGAGACGTAACTCGCACAATGATTGGCATGGTTTCATCTGCCGGATTGATCGGCGTTACGGCTGTGTAAGTAATTGTATGGCCGTAAGCATCTGCATTCAGCACAGTATTCGCTAACGCATCAGGGCTAGCAATACTACCAGCAGTGGCGCCATTCCAAACGAGAGACTCAAAATTGTCCGCAAACCAGGCCACGCCATACTCCAGCCCGCCCACTGCTGCTGAGTACACTTCCTTACTGCGCACATCGATTCCGACAACTTTTTGCTCCTGCAAACCCACTCGCCCCACCATCAAAGTACCAATAGTAGCCACCAAAAGCAGTAATATGGTAATCGCCAATATGGCTACACCCTTCTGTGTTGCTGAACTCACGGTTTTTTTTGCGGAAATTTTCATCGCTACATCTCCACGTTTCTGCCCGACTCAGGGCGCTGTATTGAAATGATCATTTTTAATTTTCACTCGATTTGTTAATGACAAACTGACACCTGGATCAGCTGCAAGATTTGCTTCAATATCAATCCCAACACTGCGGCGCCACAGGCATAGCACATCTCCAGATACAGGCGGAGATCCAGGGGCGGCTGCAGGGGTACAGTTGTTTTGCATACTAGATGGAGAGCCATCAAAGCTATACTGAAAAGTCGTTGAATGATTCCATGCCCCTGGGCTGCCAGCAGTGACTGCGTATTCAAGGGCAAATGACAGCGCAGTAATATCCACATTATCGTCAGTAATCGCTTGCCAGGTGCCCGAGTTACAGCTATGTGTGCTGCCACCGGTACGCATCTGTATTGTTCCTATATTGTTCGTCGCCGCAGATCGCACCCAACGGAAACCAAACAGCTCAAAATTTGCCGTATTTTGGTTAGCTCCAGCAGTTCCAGATCCTATGCCCTGCACACCATCACCATTAAGATCGTAGCTGTAGAGAATACAGTCACAGTTTCCAGCAGCGCCGCACCCGCCTCCTTCCGTGGAAATCACTGGCGTTCCCGCCGCAGAACCTCGAGTAGGAAACCCCCACAACGTAACTGTGCCGAACTGGTTAATGACTGGTGTCGCACAAATATAAAAATCTCGAATGTCTGCTTTTCCATCAGCATTAGCGTCTATCAAGGTGGTGCCGCTTACCGTATTACCTGAGCAGTTTTCCCAAGAGACAAACCAGTTTACATAGCCCGCTCTTTGCAGTTCCTTGGTCATCACATCCAGAGATCCCCGCAACTGCTGGTTAAGGCGCGTAGCTTGAACGGATTCACCGCCAGCCGTGCTAATGCGAAGCATGACAGTTATTACGCCCGCAAGAAGGATAAGGCTGATGGCAATGCCGACCATCAGTTCTATCAAGCTAATGCCCCGCTGGCGTGCTGGATAAGGCTTACTTAGCATGATTCATACCCCGTCATAACATTGTTGTTCGGGTTACACATTCTGATCCGTCCCTCCGGGCTAATCACAACATTCAACTGCCAGTTACCCGATGTGACATTGATGCTGTCTTGGGTAGCGACCGTGCTTGCAGTGCCGCGAATACGGTTAAAGGTGAATCCCGTGCCTGCAAAGGTTTCAGCAATTGTCACCCCGGTGTAGCTGGTGCCATTGACCACCTGAAGCACATTGGTGCCAGCAACAGGCACCACGCAGGAGGTGGTATTGGTGCAATCGCAATTGGCTGCGGTTGAAAACCCCACGCACCAAGGGGTTGCGCCCGCATTGGTGTTAACCGAAATATTGGTATCGCGAATCGGCGCCTCAGATTTGGCTTGCAGGAGTAGCCCGTAGATATCTTCAGCGGCACTTTTGACGCGATTTTTGGTGATGAAATCGTTGAAGCCCGGAACGGCAATCGCGGCCAGTATGGCGACAAGCACCACGACGATCATCATTTCAATCAGTGTAAAGCCCCTCGCCCGGGGGATTGCACAGGCGTGTAGTCGACTTTTGTTTTTGGCTTTACCGGACAACACCAACCCTCACCTCAATGCTCTAGCTCTGCGTTTATTAATGATAAGCCATGGGGCTTAAAACTGTTGAAATTGTAGGGGATTATCAAACAAATAGTTCGGCTTGCTGAACCATTATTTTTCAACCGACTGTCGGTTTTGACATACCGACCGTCACAAGCAATGCATTTCATCGTTAAAATTAACCTGTTGTCGGATTTTATTTTTTTTAATCGCCACGCTTTATAACGGCTTTTTATAACATAACCAAATAATCTTACCCGCAACTATAACCTTACCGCATAAAAACCCGATTCAGATAGCTTCCTCCACAATGGTGGAATGGTGCTTGCCTATGCTTTTTCGGGCGATGCCGCGTTAAAACACACAGCCCTGCAACGCTAAGGAGACCCTGATCAGCAGGCGGGGTAACCGGGAAAGGCGGAACCCTCTGGCGCACAAACCCTGGTGCGCCCGGTGAGGCCGATCTTGATTTCCAGGCTTTGCCCGCGGGAGCTTAGGGCAATGGTGCCGCCGGGGCTTGCGGTTCTGCGCAAGCGATTGAAGGTGGTGCCCACACCTGGAAAAGTTTCTGTAATGGCAACATCGGGGAATTCATCACCAGTGACGGTTTGCAAAATGCTGGTGCCAGCCACGTCCAGCACGCAGGCCGTTGCGCCTGCGTTTAGGGTGCAGTCGCATCCAGGAAATGGGGCAATGCCCAGGCACCAGTGGTCGGGATTTACGGCAATAGAGAGGTTAGTATCGCGAACCGCGCTTTCGTTTCTGGCCTGACTAATGAGGCCATAGATGCTTTCGGTAGCATCCTTGACCCGCGCCCTGGCGCTGGCGTTACTGAACGCGGGCACCGCCAGCGCAGTAATGATGGCCAAAATGGCCAGGACAATGAGTAACTCAGCAAGGGTAAAGCCTCTGCTTCGAGGACAAGACTGAAAATGCGAATAGCAAGCGTGAAAAATTGGCATGCGACCTCCCTGTGCAATACCGGCTTTGATGGCTGTTGGTAAACTGGCTGGCTGCGGATTCAGTCCCTGAACCCTAGAGCCTGATGAACTCAGGACTGTTTCGGCAGGCAGCTACATCAGTGTTTTTAACTTTAGTGAATTATCAACAGATGGCAAGGCTTTTGGTTGTTTTGTTGGAGCATTAGCGCCAAATTCAAGAATCGCCACAGGTAGACTGCAACGCTGAGGGATTTTGCATCAACAAATTGACGATCTCGCGGTTCGCCTCGGGGAAACTGTATTCGAATAATCTGTCGATTGATACCCAGCTTATCGGTTGGCCTTCGTTGCCTACGGGTGTGCCGGAATAGCGGAAAACCTGCCAAAATTCCAGACGAACCGCTTTATCAGGATATTGGTGGCTGATGTCGGTGAGCTTGCGGGCGGCTTCATGATCGATGCTGATATTGAGTTCTTCTCTCAATTCCCGCTGCAGCGCCAGCTGTGGCGATTCGCCGGGTTCAACCTTGCCGCCGGGAAATTCCCACAGCCCGCCCTGGTGCAGATGGTTCGGTCTGCGGGCGATCAATATCTGTTGCCGACAGGGGCTGTAGATGACGGCGGCAACAACGTGAATTTGCTTCATGGGCTAACACTCTTTGAATTTGCTTTTCTCATATGAAACCGCCATCGCCAGCGGGGCTGACTCCTGCAAGTAAATGATTTTTCCGTAGGAACCAGCCCTGCTGGCGATGTATGAAAATTCTGCAAGACAGACAATATCAAATTGAAGCAACACTAAAATGGCAATGACTTAAGCCGTCATTCCCGCGTAGGCGGGAATCCAAGAGTCTCGACACCCTGAAAAAAATGGATTCCCGCCTGCGCGGGAATGACGAAAACCTGGTTTTGGCGTTAAGTCAGTGCGATTCACACTAGCAGCCTGTCAGGTTCTGTATTCGGCATTGATGGTGACGTATTCGTGGGAAAAATCCGTGGTCCAGACGGTTTCGCTACTATTTCCTCTGCCCAGGTTGATGGTGATAACAATTTCTTCCTTGTTCATCACCGCCTGGCCTGCGGCCTCGGTATAACTCGCGGCTCTGCCGCCGTTCTCGGCAATAAGCACATCCCCCAGCTTGACGGAAATGTTATCCACATCGAGATTTTCGACCCCGGCGCGGCCAATGGCGGCCAGAATTCGCCCCCAGTTGGGGTCGGAGGCAAAGAGCGCGGTTTTCACCAGTGGCGATTCTGCGACCGCGTAGGCAACCTTGAGGCATTCGTCTTTTGATTTGGCTCCCGCCACCGTCACGGTGACAAATTTGGTGGCGCCCTCACCGTCGCGAATGATGGCCTGGGCTAATTCGACAAGAACGCCGTCGAGCACTTGCTGAAAAAGCGCCTCATTGGCCGGAGTTATACTCACACCGGATTTGCCCGTAGCCACCAGGGTAACTGCGTCATTGGTGGAGGTATCGCCGTCTACGGTGATGCGGTTGAAGGAACGCTCGACACTCAGGGACAGCATTTTTTGCAGCAAGGCCTGATCCACCTGGGCGTCGGTGGCAACATAGCCGAGCATGGTGGCCATATTGGGCTTGATCATGCCAGCGCCCTTGGAAATGCCAGTCAGGGTGACAAGGCGCCCGTCTATTTCCACCTGAACACTGGCGCCCTTGGGTCTGGTGTCTGTGGTCATAATGCCGACACCGGCGTCGCGCCAGCCATCTTCACGGCAGTTTGCAAGGGTGATGCCGATGGCGGCCAGAATTTTGTCTACCGGCAATGGCTCGCCAATAACCCCAGTGGAATAGGGCAACACATCTTCCGTTTTACACTTGGCAATGGCAGCCAGCGCCTCGCAGACCCGCGCGGCATTTTCAAGACCGATTTTTCCCGTTCCGGCGTTGGCGTTGCCGGTGTTGGTGACCAGGTACTTGGGCGCGCCCTTTTGCAGGTGCTGTTTGGCGAGCTGCACCGGGGCGGCGCAAAAGGCGTTCTGCGTAAAACAGGCGGCGACACTGGCGCCCTCGTCAAAGGCCATAATAACCAGGTCTTTCTTGCCCGCTTTTTTAATGCCCGCCGAACCTGTGCCGAGACGAAAGCCGGCAACCGGGTGCAGGGTGGGGAAGGTATCTTTGCCAACGGCCATGACTGTTCCTTGCGACTTGCTAACCTATTTAAGGTTGTTGTAAATACAAAAAGTCGCCAGCAGCCTGGCTCCTGCAGAACAATTTTCCGGTAGGAGTCAGGCTGCTGGCGATGCTATTTTAATGCCATGCTGCTGTGAGGTTAAGTCAACTTGCCGTGGCACTGCTTGTATTTTTTGCCCGAGCCACAGGGACAGGGATCATTGCGACCCACTTTTTCGTCTTCGCGGACAAAAGGCTGTTGCTGGGGCGGTGTGGGTGCTGGCGTTTCTTCATTTTGCTGGGAGTTTTCCAGCGCCGCAGTTTCGTCGTGGCGGAAATCCATTTTCTGCCTGGCCTGAGCCTCCAACTGGCGGCGCTCCATTTCCTCAACATCGTCGTGGCTGCGCACTTCAATACGGCTGAGGTAGCGAATGGTGTCCTGCTTCATGTTGTTGATCATGGCCTCGAACAGCTGGAACGACTCCCGCTTGTACTCCTGCTTGGGATTTTTCTGGGCGTAGGCGCGCAAGCCTATGCCCTGGCGCAGGTGATCCATATTGGAAAGGTGTTCTTTCCACAGCAGATCGAGCACCTGCAGCATCACCTGCTTTTCGATAACACGAATATCCGGGCCGATTCTGGCGCATTTCTCGTCATAGGCATCGGCGACTTCTTCAATAATGCGCTCGCGGAGCTTTTCCTCGTGAAGGCGCTTGTCTGCTTCCAACCACTGCTTCACCGGCAGGGTAACACCGAATTCAACCGCCAGGGTTTCTTCAAGGCCGTCAATATCCCATTGTTCCGCCAGGCTTTGGGGGGGAATGTAGCTGTCGATGGTGGCGTTGACCACATCTTCGCGAATGGTGCGAATGACATCGCCGATATCCGAGGATTCCAGCAGCTCGTCGCGCTGCTCATAGATCACTTTGCGCTGGTCGTTGGCAACGTCATCAAACTCCAGCAGTTGCTTGCGAATATCGAAGTTGCGCCCCTCCACTTTGCGCTGCGCCTTTTCGATGGAGCTGGTGACCATGCGGTGCTCGATGGCCTCCCCTTCCATGCCCAGGGCGCGCATCATATTGCGCACACGGTCGGAGGCAAACAGGCGCATCAGCGGGTCTTCCAACGACAGGTAAAAGCGGGACAGGCCGGGATCGCCCTGACGACCGGCGCGACCGCGCAGCTGGTTGTCGATACGGCGGGATTCGTGGCGTTCGGTGCCAATAATATGCAAACCGCCCAGTTGTGCCGTGGTCGTAATGGGTTCAAAGGACAGCGGACTCAGGCCGAGGAATTGCCAGCAGTCCCGCAGTGCCTTTTGCTTGCTGGCCACAGAGGCGTTTTCGAGCTTGGCGCGGTTTTTTTCATCGATAAACTGTTCCACCCAGACATCGGTGAGCCTGTCGAAGAGATTATCATCGGTTGCGCTGGCATCGGCAGGGGCGAGTTGGTGCTGCTGCCACCAGGCCAACAGTTCAGAAAACTCAAAGGGCTGAAGCTGAATATCGGTGCCGCGACCCGCCATATTGGTGGCCACGGTGATACTGCCCAAACGGCCGGCCTCGGCAATCACCTGGGCTTCCTTTTCGTGCTGCTTGGCGTTGAGCACATTGTGGGGCAACCCGGCTTTTTTCATCAATACGGAGAGAATTTCCGAGTTTTCCACCGAGGCGGTGCCCACCAGCACCGGGGCGCCCATGCGGTGAATGGTGCGCAGATGCTCGATCACCGCATCAAACTTTTCCCGCTGAGTGAGGTAGATCAAATCGTTGAGATCGCGGCGCTGAATGGGCTTGTTGGTGGGAATAACCACCACTTGAAGGCCGTAGATTTGATGAAATTCATAGGCTTCGGTGTCGGCGGTGCCGGTCATACCCGCCAGTTTGCCGTAAATACGGAAGTAGTTCTGGAAGGTGGTTGACGCCAGGGTCTGGCTTTCGCTCTGAATGGTCACTCCCTCTTTGGCTTCAATGGCCTGGTGCAAACCTTCGGAGAGGCGGCGGCCGGGCATGGTGCGGCCGGTGTGCTCGTCGATCAGCACCACATCGTTGCCGTTGACGATATATTCGACATCGCGATGAAACAGGTAATGGGCGCGCAACGCGGTATGCAAATGGTGCAACAGGCCGAGATTGGCGGCCTGATAGAGGCTTTCATCCTCTTGCAACAGACCTGCCCTAATCAACAGGTCTTCCGCTTTCTGGTGGCCAGCTTCGGTGAGTTCCACCTGGCGGGTCTTTTCATCAACGGTGAAATCGCCGGGCTTTTCCGGCTCGGCTTCCGGGCTTTCACTGTCAACTTGCCGTTCCAGGGATTGCACCAGCACATTCATGCGCTTGTACAACGAGGAGCTGTCCTGGGCGGCGCCGGAAATAATCAGCGGCGTTCTGGCTTCATCGATAAGGATGGAGTCCACTTCGTCGACAATGGCGTAGGCATGGCCGCGCTGGCTTTTGTCTTCAAGGCGCAACGCCATATTGTCGCGCAGGTAATCAAAGCCGAATTCATTGTTGGTGCCGTAGGTAATATCGGCGGCATAGGCCTGTTGGCGCGAAGAAGGTGCCAGCTTGTTGCCCCCTTCAGCGCCGGGGTCAAAGAGAAACGAGTTGTTGCTGCCGGCGCCGCGAAATGACTGAATCACGCCAACACTGATACCCAGGGCGTGGTAAATGGGTCCCATCCACTGGGCATCGCGGCTGGCCAGATAATCGTTGACGGTAATAATGTGCACCCCCTTCCCCGGCAGCGCATTGAGATAGGCGGCAAGGGTGGCCACCAGGGTTTTACCTTCACCGGTACGCATTTCGGCAATCTTGCCCTGATGAAGGGTAAGGCCGCCGATCAGCTGAACGTCGAAGTGGCGCAACCCCAGGGCGCGCCTGGCCGCCTCACGCACCACGGCAAAGGCCTCTGCCAGGAGCTGATCGAGGGTTTCGCCTTTTTCCAGACGCTCGCGAAACTCTGCGGTTTTAGCTTTCAAGGCCTCATCACTGAGTTGTTGCAGGGCGTTCTCGAAACTGTTGATGGCCGGGATTATTTTGCGCATGGATTTAATCACGCGGTCATTCTTACTGCCAAAAACCTTTTTCAGCACCTTTGCTACCATGGGAATATCTCTTTACCGTTATGCAATACAAATCCATCCGCACCGGGCGGAACCTGGGATGAAGGGGATTTGCAAATTTTAGCGAAGGGTTTTGCGGATATAGGACGAGGGGTCAACGGCGCGGCCGTTCTTATAGACTTCGAAATGGACATGGGGGCCCGTAGAGCGGCCGGTGCTGCCCATGATGGCAATCACCTGGCCGCGCTGGACAAGATCGCCGACCTTGACCTTGTTGTCCTGATTGTGGGCGTAGCGGGTAACAAAACCCTCGCCGTGGTCAATTTCAATCATGTTGCCGTACTGGTTATAGCGACCCGACCAGGTGACCACACCGGAACCCACCGCCACCACGTTGGCACCTTGTGCGCTGGCAAAATCCACGCCCTTGTGCCAGCTTTTGCTGCCGTTGAAGGGGTCGGTTCTTACGCCGTAGGTCGAAGATATCCAACCTTTTTCCACCGGCATACCGGCAATACTGGTGTTTTCATTGAGCTTACGATTGACCATCAGCGATTCGAGAACATTGAGCTGATGCTCACGACTGTCGATCTGGAATTCAAGCTCATTAAACAGCAAGTGAATATCGGCGCCCGGGGCTGCAGTGCTATCCAGCGCGGTTTCGGGACCACCCATAGGAGGCTGTTTGCGAAAATCGAATTCACCATCGTCCATATCGGCCATGGTGGTAAGGCGCTCGCCGAGGGCATCGAGGCGCACCAGGCGCGCCTGCATCTCCGCCAGTTTTACGGATAGCGCTTCAACCTGGCGATCGGCAAGTGCTTTTGTCTGTTCCAGTTCCTGGCGCTGGCCGACCAGCTCATCCTGGAGACTGTCAATACTCTGTTCAACCAAAAGGCCGATTTTGCCGCCACTGAGCTGGATACCCAGAAACAGCCCCGCGCTCAGGGGCACACCGAGCAGGCACAGGGAAACGGCCATTTTCGCCCATCCCTGAAGACGAATTGTTTTTCTCAGTCCCTTGCGATTGTGGATAAGAAC
This sequence comes from Porticoccaceae bacterium, assembly GCA_050175615.1. Lineage (GTDB taxonomy): Bacteria > Pseudomonadota > Gammaproteobacteria > Pseudomonadales > Porticoccaceae > CAYXXZ01. The sequence goes on from JBFXIU010000059.1 coordinate 13,105, forward strand.
AATCTTCACAGGAAATCTCACATTGACGCAGCTTGGGCATAGGCGATGGGCGCAGTTGAGTCTTCATCCTCAAAGGTCACCATCTCCCAGGCATCTTTATCGGCCATCAGCGCTCTCAGCGCCGCATTATTCAAACCGTGCCCTGACTTGTATGCAATAAATTCGCCAATCAGACTGTAGCCAAGCTGATAGAGGTCGCCGATGGCGTCGAGAATTTTATGTTTGACGAATTCATCCTTGTAGCGCAGGCCATCTTCGTTAAGAATCTGCGACTGATCGACAACGATGGCGTTGTCGAGGCTGCCGCCCCGCGCGAGGCCGATGGAGCGCAGGTATTCGATCTCGTGCATAAAGCCAAAGGTGCGGGCACGGCTGACTTCTTTTACAAAAGAAGAACTGGAAAAGTCGACACTGGCATTGAGAATTTCGCTGGAGAATGCCGGATGATTGAAGTCGATGGTGAAGCTGACTTTAAACCCCTCATAGGGCTTGAATGAAGCCCGTTTGTCGCCGTCTTCAACGCTGACTTCGCGCTTGATACGGATAAATTTTTTCGCCGCATCCTGTTCGACAATGCCTGCCGACTGAATCAGAAAGACAAAGGGTCCCGAACTGCCATCCATAATGGGGACTTCGGGCGCAGTCAACTCAACAATGGCATTGTCGATGCCGAGCCCCGCCATCGCAGACAACAGGTGTTCCACCGTTGAAACCCGGGCTTCACCGTTGACCAGGGTGGTGGAGAGCGTGGTTTCGCCAACATTGACGGCCTGGGCTTTTATCTCAACCGGGGGATCAAGGTCGACGCGCCTGAAGACAATGCCGGTATCGATCGCCCCAGGCTTGAGGGTGAGGTAGACCTTTTCGCCCGTGTGAAGCCCCACACCGGTGGCGCGAATCGAATTTTTCAGTGTTCTCTGTCTAATCACAGTCTGGTCACGCAGTCATATTCAGTACGATAGCCCTGGTTGCCGGGCACAAGGAGGCGAATAGTACCAGAGTTGTGCAACTGGCTCCATACAGAGCCTTGTCCAAAATGAAATGAGTCTGAGGTGATGGGTTGATCCCACCATGAAATGCCCTGGCGGAGGCTAAGAGAAAAGGACGCGAGTCTATCCTTGTGAGAACCTGATGACTCCCTAGGACAAGCTCAAATCACTGCCCGCCAGAAACTCTTCGAAATTATCCATGGACAGATCCAGAGAACCGGCTGACGACACTCGCTTCTTCAGACTCATTTATGGATTGGAAATACTCGCAACAGCATAAACCAAACCCTAGTCTCCGTTTTTTTCGGGCACAGACAAGCGGCAAATTTATTCTTCACTGCACCTTATTTTTCACTGTGAAGAGGGCTGGTCTTTGTTGCAGTGCCTCCCTCGTGGAGCGGATTCTTTTCTCCTGGGGTAGCAGCGGGGGCACCTTTACTAAGATCGTCAGAGACCTTTTCCTTTACTGCTTTTGGCGTTGCAGGCGGCTCAGGATTGCCAACGAGTTTTGGCACAGTCTCGCCTTCAACAGAGCATTTTGTCGCCGATGAATCCGTACAGGCCAACCCGCCCTGTTTGCAGGTTTTGGTGCCATTGCCATTGTCATACCAGCAAAGAGCAGCAAACGCCCCGGAGCTCATGATGCAGGCAATACAGGTAACCAGTAATTTTTTCATTATTTGTCCTCATTGGTTAATGAACGCGGATGAAACAGTCTACCATAGCCATCGCTGACAAAGAAAGCTTGCAGCACCGACGCCACTGAACAAAAACTGATCAACGGAGTGGCATTTGCGACGCGCGCTGTTTTCGCCGCGACAGTCTCTGCAGCTCTATCTTCATATGGAGCGCTCCAGAAGACAACATCAAATTGACAGGGTACTGGCGTTTCTTCAATGAGATTTTGTATCGCCTGGGTTAGCCCGATGCTAAGGCTCACACCCCGTAAATCTGGGCTTAATTCTGATTTCAGCATTGTAAATGGGGACGACAATAAAAATAAAACGTCTAGACTAAGGTGGAACGTCGACTATTTTATTGATGGAAGAGGGTAACTGCGATGTCCATTTTCGCTCATTATCAATCCCGTTATGAGTCAACCCAGCAGGAGGAATACAGCCTTCAGGAGTACCTGAACATGTGCAGGGATGATACCTTGGCATACGCCACTGCAGCAGAGCGGCTGTTAATGGCTATCGGCGAACCGGAGATGGTAGATACAGCGAAAGATCCCCGTCTCAGCAGGATTTTTTCCAACAAGATGATCAAGCGCTACCAGGCCTTCAATGAATTTTACGGCCTGGAAGAGTGCATTCAGAAAATCGTCGGTTTCTTCAAGCACTCCGCCCAGGGACTCGAGGAGCGCAAACAGATTCTCTACTTACTGGGTCCCGTGGGCGGCGGCAAGTCATCCCTTGCCGAAAAGATCAAAGGGTTGATGGAAAAGTATCCCATCTACTGCCTCAAGGGTTCGCCGGTTTTCGAATCTCCCCTGGTGCTGTTCAATCCGCGGGAAGACAGTCATATCCTGGAGGAGGAGTACGGCATTCCACGCCGTTACCTGAAGGGCATCATGTCGCCCTGGGCGGTGAAGCGGCTCCACGAGTACGGCGGGGACATCTCGAAATTCCGGGTGGTCAAGGTGTGGCCATCCGTTCTCAACCAGGTGGCGATCTCCAAGACTGAACCCGGCGACGAGAATAATCAGGATATTTCTGCCCTGGTGGGCAAGGTGGATATCCGCAAGCTTGAGGAGTTTCCCCAGCACGATGCCGACGCCTACAGTTTTTCCGGAAGCCTGTGCCGAGCCAACCAGGGCGTGATGGAGTTCGTCGAGATGTTCAAGGCGCCCATCAAGGTACTGCACCCGTTGCTGACGGCCACCCAGGAAGGCAGCTATAACGCCACAGAGGGCATTGGCGCCATCCCCTTCGATGGCATTATTCTCGCCCACTCCAACGAGGCAGAGTGGCACAATTTCAGGAACAACAAGAACAACGAGGCTTTTATCGACCGGGTTTCCATCGTCAAGGTGCCCTACTGCCTGCGGGCGACAGAGGAGATGGAAATCTACAACAAGCTGTTGCACAACAGCTCCCTGGCCGAAGCCCCCTGCGCCCCCGACACCCTCGCCATGCTGGCTCAATTCAGTGTTCTATCCCGGCTCAGGGAGCCAGAGAACTCCAGCATCTACTCCAAGTTGCGGGTCTACGATGGTGAAAACCTCAAGGATCGCGACCCCAAGGCCAAATCGATACAGGAATACAGGGACGCCGCCGGGGTCAATGAAGGCATGACCGGCCTGTCCACCCGCTTCGCGTTCAAGGTAATTTCGAAAGTGTTCAACTTTGACCCCACCGAAGTGGCCGCCAACCCCGTGCACCTGCTTTATGTCCTGGAGAGGGAAATCGAACAGGAGCAGTTTCCCCAGGAAGTACACGACCGCTACCTCAAATACATCAAGGAATTTCTCGCGCCCAATTATGTGGAGTTTATTGGCAAAGAGATCCAGACCGCCTATCTGGAGTCCTACTCCGAATACGGACAGAATCTCTTCGACCGCTATGTCACCTATGCGGATTTATGGGTTCAGGATCAGGAATACCGGGATCCAGACACCGGCGAGATACTCGACCGCGCGGCGCTCAACGACGAGCTGGAAA
>JBFXIU010000060.1:0-16610 GCA_050175615.1 Porticoccaceae bacterium
TAAGGCTTGAATTTCGGCATTTTCAAACTCCCTGCAACGGCAACGCCATTTTATCGGTTTTTATAGACTAAAAGGAGGTTTTTCTACAGCCTCAACGCTTCACTCACCGGAATTTTAGGAGCGAAGCGAGTAAAATTTCCGAGTGCAGTGACTTGTTAAGCACTTTCAATTAGAACGTCTATGGGGTTAAAAAATTGGCCGCCATCGGCTGTTTGCTGAACCCAATCTGCAAGCTTTACTTTAAAACCCTTTCTCACATAATCCTCCGCCACCGAATGAAGATACTCATTGTCGACTTGGAAACTAGCTAGCTTTAAAACCTCAATCCCTACTTGGGTTAATAAATAAACTTCAGCTTTTACAGTCTTATTTGGATCATCATGTTCGATGAGCATAATTTTATTGCTTGCAACAAGTGGTCTAAAGTATTTATCTGAATCGAAAGAGTTGTAGGTTGTATTGAGACCAACCGCTTCAACGCCGGACAACACACCAATATCTTGAAGAAATAGCAAGTGAGAAAAATGAAGGCCTTCTTTCTTAAGGAAATCATCCTTCTTCCTGTATATTCTATCCCCTATGACAAATTTTGCTGCTTTACTGATTAATTCAGCCTCTGATTTAGAGAGTCCCTTCAAAAACTCTAGCGTTCTCATGGAATAAGTTCCTGGCTGTTTAATTTCTCCAGCTAAAATACGCCCCCATAAGTCTTGTAGTTCACTACTCGAAACTCTTCCAGCATTTTCTCTCCAAGAAAATATCCAATCATCTTCTACGGGTTGTTCCGATGGTTCCTGTTGATCCTGACTAAGGATGTCTTCAGCGATCAACACCGATTTTGCAACATTTGCTTCTTTTCGTAATGAATCAGAAAAATCTCTGTTTGATACGGCAGTTGCCAACTCAGACAAATCCAGGGTTGGCTCAACTCGTCCATCTCCGTCAATACTTTCTTGTTGCGCACCTATTAGCTTGACGTCAGATTTGATACTAACAGTTGAGTCACCAGATTTAATTGATTCAACCTCTCGCTCAGCTTGTGCAAGTATTAACATTTCTTTGCGGCGAATTTCTGTCCGCGCTTCAGCTACTCTTTTTTCTTGCCAAGGTGCAAGCAATGAACCAACACCTTTTTCAGCAAGGGTTTCCCACATCTTAAGTAATAATTTTTCACCTGGATAATCCATATTTCACCTTGGGTGCTTAACGCCGTGTTTTGGGGCGCCGGAGCGCCAGCGAAGGCGTCCCAGCAGCGCGGGCTTTTTCGCGCTGCGACAACAACACCTTGTTAAGTGCTATAGCGACCAACCGTCTGGAGCCAAAGGCAATGACCCGCCAACTAATAGCAAATGATAAGTTGCAATGTTTGCCGCGCATTGCTTTACCTTATTTGGTAGTTCACGTTTTTCTTTGTTAAACCAAGTGCCACCAAGTAGCTTTTTCTTTCTTTTGCTACCATCTGGTTCAAAATTCACGATTGAAAATTGCAACTGGGTAAGGTTTGCCGGTATAGAGCTGTTTGGCAAAGCAGACTCGATAAACTCGGTTACGTGAGCCGCTGCCGTTTCAATATCTCGCACAAGATTATTGTCACTGTACGAATTTTGATAGTTTTCAGAAAGCATCCTAGCTGCTTCTTGCAGAGTCACGCTACCCGATGCGGCTAGTTTGGCAGCTGTAACCGCACACATATTGAACATATACTGTGGCATATAACTTGACATTGACTTCGGTTCCTCCTGAGCACTTAACGCCTAAATCAGGTGCGCCGTAGGCGTCACCTGGATTTTCTTGTTATGCGCTTTTTCTAAACTTTTCGAACTCAATTGCTTGTAACATGCTTTCTTCTGCTGTAAGTGTTCTGAACATAAATTGAGAAACTTGATATTTCTCTGCAACATTAAGCAAGTGTTGTGGCATGTTCACTATCTTCATCCCGTGAGCTTTCTCAAGAAATGCTAAATTGGGGAAATAAAAGTTTGGTTGTTCCTTAATAATCTTAATCATTTCATTAAGAGAATGATCAAGACCTCGTGGCTTTTGGTAAGAACTATCAATATATTGAATATCTAGCCCTAGCTTTTGAGAATTTGGTTTTAAGAAAAAGTTATTTATTTCAATTATTGACATTCTTGCATCACGATCCGGAATTTTATCTACGAAAGCCGGGGTTATATTTTCTGTAGTCGATGCTCTACCTTGTAAAGGAAAATTAAATGCAAATGTATCAGACCTGCATTCCAATACATCCACATTCTTATCTCCATATCTAATATTTTTTAATATTTTATTGAAACGTGTTTGATGGTGTTGACTATTTAGTTGAGGGCCAAAGGTAGCTGTAACTTTTTTAACTTCGCCATACTTTTTAATTAGCTTACATATGTCACTGATTTTTATCTGCCCTGAATCATGAACCATAACGAAAGCATCTTCACATTCGTAAACGCTTACGAGACAAGATTGAATTCCACCAGTAAAAAAACCTTGGGCTTTACTGTTGCTACGTTCGATAACCCCAGCCGAATCCTGAGTTATTTCAATAAATTTTTCCATTATTACCTCTCCATGGAAATAGTTGACCATTGCGCATAACGCCTTGGCTTTGCGGCGCGCCGGAGCGCAGCGTAGGTGCGTCCGCCAACAGCCATTTGTTAGAGCATGGTCCTATTTCCATGTATAGCGGATAGGGTTGGCTGTGCCGAAGCGGTATTCATCTGGGATTCGCCGTCCAACGTACATGCTCCATATTTCGGATGCTGCCTCACGACCGATGAATCCTAATCTTCCAAGTCTATCAGGGCGACCCGGGAAATTGTCGCTCGTAGCTTCCATCCATTTTTCAGGAATATAGGCGCCGCGAATAACTCCCTTTTCAGATGCGAGAACAACTTCTGTTTCTTTCGCCCGTTTTTGACTGAGCTTCCAAGCAAATCGTGTCGCTTCATAGAGCGGGCGCTCAGACGCACTTCTGTTTACACTGATCAAAAGAGCCCGATGCTCAAAAACCGCTGGCTCGGCAAGGTACTCCCGAACAATCTCATCCGCATGCATTGCACCACGATCACCGCTTGCTTCTCCGCCCATCACATTCGTGAGCCCCGGATACGCATCAATAAGCGCAGCTTCGACCTCCTTTGCCACGGATGGCTCCATTCCGTGCCGATGAACAACATGAGCAACCTCAAAGCCAGCAAGACGGATTTCCCTGATCCGTCTCAACTTATCGCCAACTTCGTCTGATTCTTTTCCCAGTTCGTCCCGAATGTGGGAATAAAGGCGGTTTCCAACACCCCGACCAACATAAAAAGTCTCGCCATTGCGAGGATCGATGAGTCGGTAAACGTAGTTCCTCAACTTATCAATTACTTCGGACGGAAATTTATCCAAAAGGACTCCTCGTGTCTTCGGTGTGCAGCAGCTCTAACACCTTAGCATTTATACGGTATGCAGGGCATGCCGTATAAATGCCTGTTGAGCTGAACCGCTGCGCGGTGGCGGAATGGGCTACTACTTCTATAGGGGATTGTTTTTTCTTCGGCGATGATACCTGGGAGACCGGCCGCCTCCGTGATAGGGTTAGTCTCCTGCATCGGTGCACTTCCTCCGTTTTATCCCTGTGCCTGTCGGGCTGTATGGGCTTCATTTAAGCCCATTGCCGGGTGATTGTCCATAATCCGCCAGCCGCATCTCATCCAGGGTGCCACCCTGGGCGTAGCGCTTAGACACGAAGTTGACGTCACGATCCGTCACCTCCCGAATACGACTGTCACTCAGGGCAATACGGTGGGTGTAGCGAGCCATATAGGTTAATACGGTCGTGGACTGGGTGCAGGTAGCGCGGCTGTAGACCACCCAGTCGTTGGCCATCAGCGCAGTCAAGGTGCTGTCCACATCATCGGGCCGGGTGATGCCCGGCAATTCCCCCGCCCGGTAGGCGTGGCGCAGGGCGCTGACCATCGCACCCCGGTAATGGCGGGACAGCGCCTTGACGGGGAACTGGCAGGTGGATTTGGCGGGATGCCATTGATCCCGTTGTCGGTCATAGGCGCCGCCGGGGATCAGCACCATGGTATCGATTATTTTTTGACGTAATGGCGTCATGACTTATCACCTCATGCTGGTTTGAGAATCCGGCCTCAGGAGCCGTGTGATAAGTGTGGAACAAGAGCGGAGGGAGAGGCCTCCGGGAGGCAGAGGAGGTGGAGCCACCGCGCAGCGGTTTAGTTCAAGGATCCTGTAACCGGCCCGGCGTCAGGAGGGTTCGGCGCACGCCTTTTGTGCGCGTAGTTGACAGGTTTGTTACGTGCTGTATACTGTACGGCATATTGTACATGTACAGGTTATTGAAAATGGACAGCATAAGCTATACCTCAGCCCGAAGCAACCTCGCCAAAACTATGGAAAAGGTTTGTGACGACCATGCCCCGGTAGCCATCACCCGCAAAGGAGAAGGCGCTGTGGTACTGATTTCCATGGACGACTACCAGGCATTGGAAGAAACGGCCTACCTGCTTAGAAGCCCGAAAAATACCCGCCGCCTTATACAGGCCGTGGTGGATCTCGAGGAAGGGCGCGGCCAGGAGAGGGATCTTTTGGAATGAAATTGGTTTTCGCTGAAAACGCATGGGAGGATTACCTCTATTGGCAACGTACCGACAAAAAGCTGCTCAAAAGAATAAATTCACTTATTAAAGATATTCAGCGGGAACCCTTTGAAGGCATCGGCAAACCCGAACCTTTAAAACATGCCCTCTCCGGTTACTGGTCGCGCCGCATCAATGACGAGCATAGAATTGTTTATAAGATCGATAACAACTCCATTCTAATTGCTCAACTTCGCTACCACTATTAATCACGTAACGCCTGCTTATGGGGCCGTAGTGCAGGCGCGAAGCGCCGGAACGGAGGTCCCAGCCGCAGGCGACATGAAGCACTTGTTATAGAGCGCGGCACCTGCCCCAAACACTTTACGTAGCACCGCTACTGCGGTGCCACAACTCACAGGTGGCACCGGCATGTGGCACGATGAAACAGCCCACCCAAACAAAACTTTATTACTGCGACAAGGAACACTGCCACCAACTGGGAAGCAGCGCAAGACCGACAAGGAGAACACCACAAAGGGATAGGAAATATTGCCGCAGATAAAACGCCAATAGGTAGCACCAGGAATATTGCAATGACGTGCGAACAGCTTAAATAAATGCTTCATGTGATGGATCTACATTCCCTGGCACGATGATGGAGCCCCTATTTTAAAACTTTTGATTCAGCTCTATAACGCCAAGTTAACCGGCAGAGCGGAGCCGGCCTGCCGGCGGAGCGGTTTGCAGTGGGGCGTAAAATTTGCGAAGCAAATGCCCCGCTGCAAACTGTCCGCGTTGAACGCCTTGTTAGGCATTTGACCCAGAAACAAACTCCAGTAACGTTATAGGTTCTTCGTTGCCAAAAACTTGCGCCCAGCCCCCTCTCGTGTCCATGTATTCTCGTATCTTTATGATTCTGCCATCCAGAACTTCATAGTAAAAACAATAGTCGTTAACATAGCGCTTCCCCGTAGGTAGCAGTGCCGAAAGCCGATGCTCGACTATTACCTTATTCTCTTCGGATACGATGCTGGTAAATTCGTTCTTCGCATCAATAAAAAGCCGACGAAAATTGTAGGCCATGAAATTTACTATTTTATCGTGATTTAAATTGTTGCTTCCATTTGGTTCACCGGCATCATCCGGCCTGCCAAGCCCCAAAGCGACTTGCGTGGCATTTCCGGGCGGCGCGATCCAAAGCACATCGGGATGAAGCAGTTCAGAAATATTACCGGGATCACCGGATGCGTAAGCGCGATATAAGTTGAGTACCGTTTCCTTAGCTGTCATTTTTCTGTCTCCAATTCTTGCTTGCAAGAAGCAACGCAAACGCCTAGTTGCCTAACGCCGCGGTAAACGGCTGGCTATAGCCAGTCCGGTGGAGCGAAGCGGAACGAATTTAACCGCTTTGTTAGTGTGATTTTTGTAGGTTATAAGTAACATTGCCATCATTTATCTGAATGTACTTTAGCTGCTGGAGATTGCTTACTATTTTTTGAAGTTCATGAATATCTAGCTTTTCTGTAAAGAGCGTATTAATCGTATTCTGTAGGGTTTTTACTTTTCTTGGCCTGGACTGTCCCCTACTAATTAAATTTGCAACTATTGTAGATACTTTTTCATCCGTGCTTGTACTTGCAGCCATTCTCAAGACAGGGATTTCTGCCAAATCGTTAAATCTTTGAACTTTAAGCCCCCTAGTCTTTAGATGAGAAACCAAAGGGTCGAAGCCCTTGTCTTTAGATATGACATGAAAGTATGCCTTTGGATTATTTGCTGCCAACTCGCCGACATAAAAGGCTATATGAAAATCTAATGCATTAGGACCGTTCCCGAATATCTTTATGTATTTGGCGTTTTCCCCTAGATCCTGCATTGTGGATGCTAGATCGAATGATATTTTCGTTTGATTAGCGCCTACGAATACATAAACCCTGAACGGATGTTTTCCCAACAGCTCTAGGTTTTTTGGTTGAACATTCTCGAAATCAATAAATACGTAATTATTTTCCATCAGATTCTCGATGATCGGTTCTAAACACTAACGCCGCGCTCTGGGGCAAAACGAAGCGCAGCGTAGTTTTGTCCCTAGCAGCGCCTTGTTATACCTGCCTAGCTTGATGCGTGCGCTACTTTATCTGGGTTTAAAACGAATCCCGATTCCTTGAGTCGTGCGGCTAGCCTTGGCACTACTTCTTTGACGTGATTGTTAAACGGGATATATAAAATTCCATCAGCATCAGATGGGCGCTCTAGATGGCCTTTAACAAGAATTGCTATATTCCTGCGACCAATAGATGAAATCAGCATACCCATTTCTAAAACTACGTTTTGGCGTGCTCTTGGCTGCGTGGAATCAGGGCCGCCACTAAGTGCATATCCCATATCATCCGGCGTCATTAACACGACACCAAAGCTAGTAACCATTGAATTTTGTCCGATTTTTGCTTCTAACGATTCAATTATCGTTAATCCACCGCCGCCGCTGTTTGCCAGGATAAAGTGATCAATTCCTAGCTTGTGCAATACAAGTTCCAATTGCTCCCGAGCCAACTCATCATGACCGTGAACAACGAAGACCTGCTTCGGCTGCGAAACACTCGCTGCCAACGTAGCTGGTGACGCGTGTTCGGCAGGCTGTGCTTGTACTGGAGTAGAGGGCGTTCCAGAATATGAATTAAAGTCTTCTTCAAATTTGGCCTTTAACGCAGGGCTTCCCTGAATTTGCAACGTACCTGTCTGATAAAGATTAATTGTTTCACCTTCATTGGTTTTAATCTGATGCATGTTGCCTTTATCCTCAGACGATTTTATGGATCGTCCGATGGCACATACAACTGTCTCCAAATCTTGGTGACTACCTGTAAATTTCATGATTCCTCCCTAAAGGTATAACAGCCTGTTAATGAGGTATGTTTTACCTCATTAACAATATTAGAAGGTATACCTTTTAAGTACACCTGCGAAATCTCATAAATTCCTATCTTATTGTTTTTCATGAAAAATAAATCTCGATATGAAATCCATTTTCCCCTAAAAGGTATCCCGCCTCGACATCTTCGATTTTAAAAGGTATAAACTGACTCTGGCATTTCAAGGACGAGGTGTTAGCCATGGCGAAGTCCCCTTTTCTCAAATCCATCGAAGATTTTATGCATGTGCAACGCTACAGTCGTCGCACTATTGATACCTATCTGTACTGGATCAAATTTTTTATTCTGTTCAGCGACAAGCAGCACCCTTCGGGGTTGGGCGATGAACATATCAAACGGTTTCTGACTTTTCTGGCTACGGAGCGACAGGTTTCGGCAGGTACCCAGGCATTGGCTTTGAACGCCATTGTGTTTCTGAAGGTAAAATTTTTGGGGCAAACCGTGGGCGACCTCCGGGGTTTCAACCGTTCCCAAAGGCAGAGAAAATTGCCGGTTGTGCTGACCCAGACTGAGGTAAGCGCGCTGCTGGCGACATTGACAGGAGTACCGTACCTGATGGTGGCGTTGCTGTATGGCTCGGGCTTGCGGCGTATCGAGTTGGTACGCTTGCGGGTGAAGGATATCGATTTTGACTATCGGCAAGTCAGGGTGATCAACGGCAAAGGTGGCAAGCACCGCCTGGTGACACTGGCAGATGAGTTGTTGGCGCCATTGCGCAAGCAGATCAGTAAGGTTGAGGCTGTTCTTGCCAAGAACAGGCATACCGCAACGTATGCGGGCGCGTGGTTGCCGGACGCCCTTGCTCGTAAGTATCCGTCTGCACCGTTTGATCTTTGTTGGCATTATGTCTTCCCTGCGTCCCGACTGAGTATCGACCCGGCAAGTGGTTACCTGCGGCGACATCATTTCGATGAGAATAACCTGAACAAGCTTGTAAAGAAAGCAGCCCGTGATGCCGGCATCCGCAAGACAGTTTCATGCCACACTTTGCGCCACTCCTTTGCAACCCACTTGTTGCAATCTGGCGCAGATATTCGCACGGTGCAACAGCAATTGGGGCATGCTGATGTGAAGACCACGGAAATTGCCGCTTTCGGCGTCCTGCCTCTGGCGGCACTTGTGCGTCCTGCACATCGTACACACATGTCCTCAAGCAGGGTGCTCACGGGGTTCGCAGCCCGTTAAGTTATCTTTAACGCTTGAGCCTTTAAACCACACCTTTTAAAAGTACGCCCACTGCATAGGCCAGAATTGCCGCGACACCGCCAATGGCCAGGGTTTCGAGGCTGGCCATTAACCAGTGCTGATTAACAAACCGGGATTTCATCGCCCCCACACTGACAAAGGCGATGCCGGTGAGAATGCTGCTCCACAAGAAGGGCGCTGTGATGACGTCGGCGATAAACCAGTTGACCAAATAGGGTAACAGGGGAATCAGGCCGATCAGGCAAAAGGCCGCGAAGGTGGCCAGCCCGCCTTTGGTGGCGTTGTGGTCTTCAAGCACCATGCCGTGTTCTTCCTGAATCATGACATCCACCCAGCGGGTTTTGTCTGCGGTTATAACCTCAACCACATCTTCCAGCAGCTGGCCTTGAAAACCTTTTTTGGCGTAAATCTGGCGCACTTCTTCTCTTTCGCCCTGGGGGTAATGGTGAATTTCATCAAATTCCCGCTCCCGCGCTTTGTCGCGCAGCTGATTTTCCGCCCTGGTGCCCAGGTAGTTACTGATGGCCATGCTAAAGCCATCGGCAAGCAGATTGGCCAGGCCGAGAATAATAATAATTCCCGACGACAAACCCGCTCCGGCAACCCCGGCAACCACGGCAAAGGTGGTGACGGCGCCGTCGATGGCGCCGTAAATAAAGTCTTTCAGGTAGATGGAGTCGGGGCCATTTTCAAGGCGCTCGGCAATCTGCCCCGGCGTATGGGTGGCTTTGTAGTCTTCGCGGCTGTCAGTATTTTTCATATTCACCATTGGCAACTTCCTTTCCGGGCTTTCGGCCTTGATAATAATCCACTCTTTAGCGATTGCCTGGGTTTTATGCTGCATATTGTCCTTTACGAGCCGGAAATTCCACCCAATACCGGCAATATTATTCGCCTCTGCGCCAATACAGGGTTTCAGCTTCATCTCATAGAGCCTTTGGGTTTTGAGATGGACGATAAACGCCTGCGCCGCGCCGGGCTGGATTATCGGGAGTGGCAGGCGGTGCGCATTCATAAAAACTGGGCAGATTTTGTAAGCGATGTGCAGCCGTCGCAAATTTACGGTCTCAGCACCAAGGGCACTCGATTTTACAGCGACGTTGCCTTTCAACCGGGCGATGCCCTGGTGTTTGGCCCGGAAACCCGCGGGCTGCCTGAGCATTTTCGCAGAGCTTTGGGGGCGAATCAGGTTATTCGTATTCCCATGCAGGCGGAAAGCCGCAGTATGAACTTGTCCAATGCCGCTGCGGTGCTGGTTTACGAGGCCTGGCGGCAACTGGGGTTTGCAGGCGGCGGCTGATCAGGCTACCTCTAATCACCAGCAGACTGCTTGGCGAATACGAGTGTACGAGCGTCATTGGGTTTTTCTGACTTGTGTGCAATGGTGGCTGACAGGTATGCTTTCGCTGCTCGCAATTCCTATCAACAACCCCGAACAACAGCCCGACACTCAACCATGACTGCACCCATCGGCCTCTTTTACGGTTCCTCCACCTGCTATACCGAGATTGCCGCAGAAAAAATCTGCGCCGAGCTGGGGGCGGAACTTGTCGATGTTCACAATATTGCCGACAGCGGTGTCGCGCCCATGGCGGTTTACGCTTTGCTGATTCTGGGTATTCCCACCTGGGACTACGGTGAGTTGCAGGAAGACTGGGAAGCCCTCTGGGACGACCTCGATGGGATCGATTTCAATGGCAAAACCGTTGCTCTTTATGGCCTTGGCGATCAGATCGGCTACCCGGAATGGTTTCAGGACGCCCTCGGTTTTCTGTGGGCGAAAGTGATCAACCTGGGGGGCAGGGTTGTCGGCCACTGGCCAGCGGCAGGCTACAGCTTTGAACAGTCCAAGGCGCTGAGCGCTGACGGCCACTTTTTTGTCGGCCTGGCGCTGGATGACGAAAACGAGTTTGAACTGTCGGACGAGCGCATTGCCCGCTGGTGCCAACAAATTAGCGCCGAATTTGGCCTTTCAGCGCAGGGCGCAAGCGATACAACGCCGTGACAACCCAGCAGCCTTCGCCCCAGTTACAGACAGCAGACATTGAATGGTCAGACGGTTTGCCTTTGTCGAAGCGTTTTGGTGATCTTTACTATTCCAGAGACGACGGCTTGCAGGAATCCCGCCACGTCTTTATCGACGGCAATGATCTGCCAATGCGCTGGCAGCTACTCGCCGACGGCGAAAATTTCACCATTTTTGAAACCGGTTTTGGCACCGGGCTGAATTTTCTTGCCGCTGCCGCCCTCTGGCTTGATAGTGCGCCGCCGCAATCCCGGCTCAATTTTGTCTCTGTGGAGAAATACCCCCTCAGCCGCGAACAAATGGCCACCGCGCTCTTGACATGGCCGCAGTTGAGCACTCAGGCAACGGCGCTGTTACACCAGTATCCGCCGCCAGTTCAGGGCATTCACCAACTGTGGTTGTTTGATAACCGGGTTAAGCTGACACTGATTTTTGATGATGCCATTGCCGGTTTCAATTCCCTGCTGGCATCGACTCACCCCGCGTTCAGCCATATTGGCAACCCGGTGGCCGACGCCTGGTTTCTCGACGGCTTTGCGCCGTCAAAAAACCCGGATCTGTGGACGGATGCGCTGTTTCAGTTGATGGCACAGTTTAGTCATAAAAAATTCTGTCGTAAAAAGTTCTGTCATAAAAAAATCAGCAATCAAAACACCACCTACGCCACCTTTACCGTTGCCCGCCAGGTGCGCGACGGCCTTGCCAATGCCGGTTTTACCCTGGAAAAAAGGCCGGGATTTGGCCGCAAACGGGATATGCTGCGCGGCCATTTTAACGGGTTGGCCGCAACGGAAGGCAACGATGCCCCCGACTGGGTCGAACCCAAGGTACTGCGCAACAGCAGCCACGAAGCCAGCTGGCACCTGAATATTGAAGCCGTCGAGCAAAGAACCGAGGCTATTGTCATTGGCGCCGGCATCGCCGGTTGCACCACCGCCGCGGCGCTGAAACGGCGGGGCTGGCGGGTCAGCCTTATCGATCGCCATCCTCAGCCGGGGCAGGAAGCGTCGGGAAATCCCCAGGGGATTCTCTACCCCAAGCTGTCGACAGAGGACTCTGCCCTCGCCCTGTTTGGCCGCCACGCCCTCTGCCACGGACTGCATTTTTATGAGGACTACTGGCAATCTGGCAATCCCGGTGAACGCTGTGGGGTGCTGGTGTTGCCGGAAAACAACCGCGAAAAACTGCGCTTTGAGGACATCGGCCAACGCTTTGCCAATGCCCCCGGATTGGTTCGCACTGTGGCTGGCAGTCAATTAAACGAGCTCGCAGGAGTGCCCTTAGACGCAGACAGCGGCTTGTTTTTCCCCGCCCTTGGCTGGGTTCAGCCGCCGGCGGTTTGCGCCTGGCTGAGCACGGGAATTCCGTTTCTGCAAGCCACAGTAACGCGCCTGGAACGGGACGAAGACAACGCCCTCTGGCAACTGTTTGACAGCAGCGATCAACTCCTTGCCAGCGCGCCGGTTGTTATTGTCGCCAACAGCTACAGCGCGGCGCACCTCGACCAATGCGCCCACCTGCCGCTGCGCAAAATTCGTGGCCAGATCAGCGCCCTGCCCGCAAGCCGTGCGTCGTCGGCGCTGCGCACGGTAATTTGCGGCGCCGGTTATATGGCGCCGACACTGTCCGGCGTTCACACCCTGGGCGCCACTTACGATGTGGACGAAACCGATACTCATATACGCGGCGGTGACCATGACCGCAACCTGCAGCTGTTGGCAAAAACCGATGAGGCGTTGCCACGGCTGTGGTCGGCAGCGGAGCTGAAGGCCGCCAATCTCGATGGCCGGGCGGGCATTCGCTGCACCACGCCCGACTATTTGCCCATTGCCGGGCCTGCTCCCGATATTGCAGGCTTCACCACCCGCTTTGCCGCCTACGGCCGCAACGGCAAGGCGGATATTCCCCTGCCCGGCTGTTATCTGCCCGGTTTGTGGCTGAACTGTGGCCACGGCTCTCGAGGGCTCACCTATGCCCCTATGGTGGCGGAACTGCTGGCGGCTCAAATCAACGGCGATATTTCTCCGCTGCCGAGGCATTTGACGGTGGCGCTCAATCCAGCAAGGTTTATCATTCGCAATCTGAAACGGCATTCCGGGCAGGGGGCAAATACCCAGCAATGAAAAGACTCATAGTGTGCAGCGATGGTCTATGGCAAAACGCCAATTCACCTGCCCACAGCAATGTAGGCCTGGTGAAGGCCGCCATCCTGCCGACAGCAACAACTCCGAACAGTGGCAAGCCTGTGGCGCAACTCAGTATTAGCGACCCCTTTCAGGCCGTTGCTGGCAAAGAACGCCAGTTTCTTGAGGCCAGTATCTGTTGGCTCTATGAACAGCTGGCGCTGAACTACGAGCCCGGCGATCAGCTGTGGTTTTTTGGTTTCAGCCGCGGCAGCTTCGTAGTGCGCAGCTGTATCGGCCTGATTCGCAATGCGGGTCTGCTGAAAAAACAACATCTCCACAGAATCGATGACGCCTGGCATATCTACCGCACCCGCTGGGGGGCGGACGCCCGCAATGGCGTTTTGTTTCGCAATGCCCACAGCCATTTGCCAGAGGTCAAGTTTCTCGGCGCCTGGGACAGCGTCGGCGCCACTGGCCTGCCGCAAGGCGCCTCTCCAGAAAACAACACCCTGGGTTTTCACGACAACGTGCTCAGCCGCGCGGTGGAAAATGCCTACCATGCCCTGGCGATTGATGAAACCCGCAAAGAGCTACCCCCGTGCCTGTGGGTCACCAGTCAGGATCGGGCGCGTACCGAGCAGTGCTGGTTTACCGGCAATCACCGGGATATTGGCGGCATCGGCGGCAATATGGCGCTGGCCAATATCAGTCTCGAATGGATGCTCGAAAGAGCCCGCGCGATTGGCCTGGGCATAGATACGGACTTTCTTCGCGATGCCCTGCGGGTGCGCAATGGCAATCAGGGCACAGATTTCAGCACCGGCGTCGGCATAAAAACCGCCAGCCGATGCCGCGCCATTGGCGTTAGCAATAGTGATGAAACCCTGCATTCATCGGCGGAACAGCGGTTTATGCGCAACCCCCGTTACCGCCCCAACAACCTCAAGCGGTTTCTCCAGCGGGACGAACAGATTCAACTACCGCTTTAACGCTTTCAGGCACCAGCGGTATCTGCACAGAGTCTGGCACTGAGTTCGTCCACCGCTTCGCACCAGGCGGAATCCTCCGCCAGCGCTTCGCGCAAAAACGCTTGCTGCGACGGCGTCCACACAGCGAGCTGATCCACCGACAGGCGCGGATTGCCATGCCAGTTTGCCGCGATAAAACGCTCTACCGCATCCTCATCGCCGTTCAGCCCTAGCTGTGCAAAAAGATGGCCGATATCATGATTGAATATTTCCATTGCCTGTCCCCTTTGTCATTGGTCTATTGGCCAGGTATCCACAGAACCACCTGAGTACCTGGTTAAGTATCGCTGGCGAACCGGCAGCACCCACCGCATCCCTTTTTGTGCTGCTCTCCAAAATATAGCTGGATAAAAGCCAATTGCCAGTAAAAGCGCAAGAGCTGGCGCCTCAAATACTGTTTTCGCGTCTTTATTATCTCTGCATCCTTATGTCTACTGCTGCGCGAGGATTCAGCTCGCAGAGACCTGCATGGACTGCAACCTGCAGTGCCTTATTCCTGGATTCTCCTGCTTCTGCTAGGATGTCGGCACTTCGCAACAGGTGGCAAACCACTTCCGCTTACATTGTGACAGACTCCGCTTGGGAACCTTTTTCATGGACAGGAAACACGCCATCGGCCGCTATCGTCTTTACAGGGCACTGAGCATTGTAGTAGTGGTCTGCAACACGGCCATCGCCGTTGCAGACACGGCTTTTTCGCCCCTCGGGGAACTGGTCGACTACCCTCGAGTGTCGGCATCGGCCAGGGTTATCAGCCTCAACGACACCGACATTAGCGCCCGCATCACTGCCGAAGTGGCCGAGGTTATAACCGATACGGGAACACAGGTGGCCAAGGGCGAACTGCTGCTGACCCTGGATTGTACCGACTACGAACTGGCGGTCGCCATTGCCCGGGCGCAGCTAGATGCCGCCAGCGCCAACCATGTTCTGGCAAAGAGTCAATACGAGCGCTCCCGCCAACTGCTGGGGCGAAAGCTCACCTCCCAGCAGGATGTCGATGCCACTGAAGCGGGTTTCAGCGCCACCGCCGCAGAAGTGCGCATCGCCGAGGCAGCGCTGCAACAGGCGAAGGTTGATGCCTCCCGCTGCCGTGTGTTCGCCCCCTTTGATGCTGTGGTTAGAGCCCGCCATGTCTCCAAAGGCCAGCTGGCGACGCCGGGCACAGCGCTGCTGGCATTGATTGACCGCAACAACCTCGAAGTCGCGGCGCAGGTCAGCGAACTTGACGGAGAAAAAATTTCCCCTCAAACCGCTTTTGTCTTCGCCGGCAGCAAGGACTATCCGCTGGTTCTCGAACGCACCGTCAACGCCATCGACCCGGTAACACGAACCAGGGAGATACGCCTGAGCTTCAGCGCCGAAAAACCCCTGCCGGGCACTGCGGGCAAAGTGATATGGAATAGCCCGGTGCCGCACTTGCCGCCCCAATATCTGGTCAATCGCAACGGCGCTACGGGCTTTTTTATTGTCAGGGACGATCGCATCCACTTTGTTCCCCTCGACAATGCGTTTCCGGGGAAATCCCAACCGGTAACCCTGCCCCTGGACACCCTGGTGGTTACCGGTTCCCTGGGAACGGTGCAGGAGGGGGACAGCATCGACGAGTCCGCTGGAAACTGACCGGCCAATGAAACTGCTTGAGCGCTTTCTCGACAACCATGTGCTGGCCAATATTCTCTTTGTGCTGATTCTTGTCCTCGGCACTCTGGCCTTTCAACAGATGCCCAAAGCCAGAGACCCGGATATCAATTTCAACTGGATCAATATCATCACCGCGCTGCCCGGCGCGTCGGCCATTGATGTCGAAAAACGTATCACTGACCCCATTGAGGACGTCATCAGCAGCAGCGTTCGCGACATCAAATTTGTGTCCAGCACCAGCCGCGACGGCATTTCCACCATTCTGCTGCGCTTTGACCAGCTCAGCGAGCGTGAATTCGACAAGCGCATTGCCGATCTGCGCCGCGAAGTGCAGAACGTCTATACCGACAAACTGCCCGCTGAAGCGCAGGATCCGCAAATTTACGAAATCAGCACATCGAGTGGTTTTCCCACCGCGATTGTGGTGCTGACCAGCCCGTCGTTTGACGACAGCCTGCGCCGCTACGGCGCCGTCCTGCGCAAGGAATTTGAACAGCTTTCGGGTATCGACAAAGCGCTGATGCAGGGCGCTGAAGACCCGGAACTGCACATTGCCTTTCACCCGAAAAAACTCGACGGCCTCGGCATTACCCCCGCCGACATTGCCGATACGGTCAGCGCCTACTTTAAAGACACCGCCATCGGCGACCTTGAAACCGGCAATGGCAAATGGACGCTGCGCCTCCAGGGCACCGCAGGCCCTCTCAGCGATCTCGAGGCCATGCCGGTGGTCAGCGCCAAGGGCGTGGTTGCTCTGGGCAGTATCGCCTCTGTGTACCGTTCGACGGCGGAGGCGGAAATTCTCGCCCGCTACCAGGGGCAGCCCGCCATTTTATACAGCCTGACAAAGCAGGAAGGCGTCAATACCCTCGACCTGATCGACAACCTTCGCGCCTATATCAACAGCGAGAATCAAGCCGTCGGCTCCCTGGGCTACGAGCTGTTGCTGGTGGACGACCAGACCGTCAGCACCAGGGAGGCCATCAGCCTGATGCAGAACAATGCCCTCATTGGCCTCTCCCTGGTGGTGCTGGTTTCCTGGCTGATTCTGGGCACCA
>JBFXIU010000061.1:0-16415 GCA_050175615.1 Porticoccaceae bacterium
GGACAATCCCGATAACGTATTCCAACCGGAGACGGGTGAAGGGGGTTCAGGCTATGGCAACTTTGTTGTCGATGAAAATGGCAATTGGTCCTACACCCTGGACAATGACAACCCCGAGGTGGCAGCGCTCAACGACGGCGATACCCTGACGGATACCTTTGTGGTGCGAACCGAGGATGGCACAGAGACGCAGGTAACCATCACCATCCGTGGCGCTAACGATCCCGCAGTGATAGGCGGTGATGACACTGGCTTGGTGGTTGAAGATGACGCCGAGAATACGGTAGGCGGCACGTTGACTGCGAGCGATGTGGATAACCCCGACAACCTCTTCGAACCGGCCAGTGGTGTCAGTAATGGCGGCTATGGTTCATTTGTGGTCGATGCCAATGGCAACTGGACCTATACCCTGGATAACAACAACATCGCAGTTGATGCTTTGTATGAAGGGGAGACTCTGGTTGACTCCTTTGTTATATCCACAGCTGATGGCACCTCCCGGGTAGTGGAGATCACTATCCTTGGTCGCGACGAGCCCGAGGTTCTGCATCCTGTCCATATTCACCGCCACGATAGTGGGGGGGATCTTTGGGTGCCGGAGGTGGAGGGATTCGATACAGGCTCTTCCAGGCCATCAGGCAGTTTCGATCGCTCGCTGGACTTTGTTGCCAACTGGTTGCGGGAAAGCTCTGAGCACGAAGGGGTTGTAGCGCGACTTTGGGCGGCACTCAAGCCGAGAGATCGTCTGGTGTATACCTCCGATCCGTTCACCTTCAACCTGCAGGCGGGCACTTTCCTTCACACTGATCCGGGGGCATCCCTGGTGCTTGAGGCGACCCTCAAAAGCGGCGCACCGTTGCCGGGTTGGCTCTACTTTGACCGTGAGACCGGTGAGTTTTCCGGTATACCACCGGAAGGGTATGAAGGTGAAGTCCACATCCGCGTGGTGGCCAAGGACAGCGATGGGCGGGAAGCCCAGGTGCAATTCACCATCAAGGTTGTGGATGAGCAGGAGGTTGGCATGTTGCTGGAGGAGACTCCTCAAGATGACACCAGTAATGAACAAACTTTGCGAGGTAAGGCAGGCTTTAGTGCGCAAGTTGCAGCTGAGGCGGGTGGCAATGACTTGCAAGCAGGCGCACGGGCGTTGGTTGCAAGCTTGCAGGCTTTGGAGAATTAAGGAATACGGATCTGGAACTATGAATATGAAATACAATACTGTGGATAATGGTGCTGCCAAGAGACAAGGCCTTAGTCGGCAACGCCCTCTGGCCAGAGCAATAAGGCCCCGGTTTGCCGCGCCCTTGGGGTCAGCCCTGTGCGCCATGCTGTTGATGGCAGGTTGTGCGGTTACCCCCGAGCCGATGACAGATGCGGAGATCCGCGAACAGGCGACAAAAGATCTCGCCAATATGTTCCCGCCTCAGGAGATCATTGATGAGGCCCTCGACCTGGAGGAGGTCGTCGCCAGGGCGATCAGGTATAACCTGGATTATCGCTTGACCCTGATGGAGTCCGCCCTGCGGAATCGCCAGCTGGACTTGGTGCGGTATGACATGCTGCCGAGACTTGCATTCAACGCCGGCTGGACAAATCGTACCGAAGATTATCTGACGATGAGCCGCAATACAGTTACCGGCACGGTGTCGCCAGCACCTTCGGAAAGCCTGGACAGAAACCGTCGCACGGCAGATCTGGGTTTGAGCTGGAATGTTCTGGATTTTGGCGTGAGCTACTATCAGGCCCAGCAAAATGCAGACAAGGTACTTATTGCCCAGGAACGTCGCCGCAAGGTGATCAACCAGATTGTCCAGCAGGTGCGGGCAGCCTTCTGGCGGGCGGCGACTGCCGAATCTCTTATGAAGGAGGTGCGCCCTCTTCTTGATGAGGTCAAGTCAGCACAGCGGGATGCCAGAGAGGTGGAAGAAAAGCGGCTGTCGCCCTTGCCGGAGATTCTGCGCTACCAGAAAAGCCTGGCGGGCCTGACCCGGGAGTTTGAGGCCATTGAGCAGGACATGGTCATGGCCAAGACAGAACTGGCCGCCCTGATGGGGCTTCCCCCTGGTACTGATTTCGAGTTGAGTGTTCCCGCTGCGGATGAGTTGCGGCCACCTCAAGTGGGGCTGGCTATCGAAGAGATGGAATCCCTGGCACTGTTCAACAGGCCGGAGATCCGGGAAGAGATGTATCAGAGCCGGATTACCGCCAAGGAAGCAAAAAAGGCTATGCTGAAAATGCTTCCGGGCATCACATTTACCACTTCGGCGAATTACGACAGCAACTCCTACCTGGTGCATAACGACTGGGCCGAGGCGGGCATGCGGGTAAGCTGGAATCTGCTCAATCTGATATCGGGTCCCGCCTCGAAGCGAATGGTCGAGGCCCAACAACAGGTTGATGAAATGCGGCGGCTCGCGCTGGGGATTGCGACATTGACCCAGGTACACTTGGGGTATCAGCAATTTGTCCAGGCCCACCATAATTACCTGCAGTCCCGCGAGATAAACAGGATCGAAAAGCGCCTGTATGAACATATGCAAAATGCAGCCGACAGCCAGTCCCTCAGTCAGCTTGAGCGGATTCGGGCGAAGATGTCTGCCATCTATGCGGACATGGAAATGTATCAAAGCTATGCGCGTATGCAGGGAGCAGTTGCCAACCTCTATGTCTCCATGGGTGTTGACCTGTTGCCTGAGGTTTCCAGCAACGAAGATCTCCAGAGCATAGAGAACAATGTGCGCCATGCCTTCGAGAGCTGGCGAATGGGCCAGATCTCTGTGCCGTTGATGATCAAATCCATGGAGTACGAGCTACAGAACAAGGGTGACCAAACCTGATGGTGCGGAAGCTTCTTGTTTGGCCCGGGTTGATGGCGGCGTTTTTCACCGCTGCGTTACTGGCTGTTCACGCCCAGGCATCAGCAGAAGCGTCCGTGTTGCCCGATGTGGAATTGCCCTCCCAGGCAAATGAGGTTCGCTTGCAAGTGGTTCCTGTGACGAGTACCGTCATTTCCAGCGCTATCGCCGGGGAAATTGCCGAGCTGTCGCTGCATGAAGGAGATCGATTCTCTGCCGGAGATACCCTGATTGCACTGGACTGCACACTCCACCGCGCACGGTTGGCCAAGGCACGGGCCCTGGTGGACGAGTCCTTGAAAACCTATGAGGTAAACAAACAGTTGAGTGATCTGCGCTCTATCAGCACCCTGGAAATTGATGTCTCTGCCGCTCGTCTGGCGGCCGCCAGGGCAGAGTTGGGCATCATGCAGGCAGTGGTGTCCAAATGCGAGGTCAACGCCCCCTTTAATGGCCGGGTGGGACGCCTGGAGGTCAAGCGATACCAGTATGTGGCCGAGGGCGAGCCGATGATTGAAATCATTGATGACAGTGCCCTGGAAGTGGAAATGATCGTGCCCTCGCGCTGGCTGCCGTGGCTGGAAAAGGGCATGGCGTTTGACTTCCATGTGGAGGAAACTGGAACGATGTACACTGCCACCCTTGAGCGCATTGGCGCGCAGATAGACCCCGTTAGCCAGTCCATCAAGGTGGTGGGCATTATTGCCGGCAGACCCCAGGAGCTGGTTGCCGGGATGAGTGGTACCGCCGTATTTTCCCCCAAGGAATAACGACTATGGCGTCAGCCACACCAGCAAGCGGCTCTACCCCGTCACGCCCTGATGGGCAGCTCACCACCTTCAGTATCTTTATTGAGTTGGAACACCGCATTCGCCAGTCTGCTGATGAAGAGGTTCTGGGATTCAATGCGGTTAATGAAACGCGCAACCTGGTTCCCTACCGTCAAGCGGTGTTGTGGCGGAGTGACGACGGCAGCGATCACGGTCGGGTATTCGCCGTTTCAGGGCTTGCTGTGCCTGACGCCACATCACCTTTCATCCGCTGGGTTGGCAAACTGTGCCGATTTCTCAGTGGTCCCGATCACCGGAATGAGACCAAAGCCTGTTCAATGGCGTCCCTGGAGCCTGACTTTGCCAGGGAGTGGGCCCAGTGGTTACCACCCCATGTGATGTGGTTGCCCCTCAAGCGCCCAAATGGTGCGTTTCTTGGCGGCCTGCTGCTGGCGAGAGATGAGCCATGGAAGGACGCCGAGCGCCATCTGTTGAGCTATCTGGCCGGCAGCTATGGCCACGCCTGGGGAGCATTGCGGCCCGGTGGGTTTCGCGCCCTCCAAGGCTGGAAACGGCGGCGCAAATTTTGGTTCGCGGCAGCTGTAGTGGTCACCTTGCTCGCCTGTTTGCCGGTTCACCAATCGTCCCTTGCCCCTGCGGAAATTATCCCCGGCGACCCGGCTGTCGTGGGGGCGCCCATCGATGGCGTCGTGGACAGTTTTGCCGTCAAACCCAATGAAATGGTTCATGAAGGCCAGGAGCTGCTGAGCCTTGATGACCGAAGACTCAAGAGCCGCCTTGAAGTGGCGGAGAAGTCATTGGAAATCGTGCAGGCGGAATACCGGCAGGCCTCCCAGAAAGCGGTTTTCGACCACTCAAGCCGTGTCGATATCGCGATCCTGAAGGGAAAAATGGAACAGGCCAAGGCAGAGATGGAGTATGTCAAGGAGCTGCTCGACAGGATTGTCATTCGTGCCCCCCGTGACGGTCTGGTGATCTTCGACAATGTCAATGACTGGCTGGGTAGGCCGGTTGCAACCGGTGAACGTATTATGCAGGTGGCCGATCCTTCCGAGGTAAAGATTGAGGTGTGGTTGCCGGTGGCAGAGGCCTTGAAGCTGGAACTGGGCGCGCCGGTGAAACTTTTTCTCAATGTGGCCCCGCACCGGGCCGTCGATGGCCGTTTGGAATATGCCAGTTACGAAGCGCGTCCCACCCCGGAAGGTCACTACGCGTACCGGCTGGTGGCGACGGTGCAGGACAATAGCCGCTCTCTGCGCATAGGCCTTAAGGGAACGGCCAAGGTATTCGGCGATAGAACACTGCTGATTTTCCATCTTCTGAAAAGACCTTTCAGCAGTTTGAGGCAATACTTCGGTATATGACAGCCGCAACGCTGGAACGCAATTCATTCAGTGCCTCGATGTCTCTTCCTGCACTTCGGCAGGAGCTGACATTGCACCCAGGGGTGCGCTATGCCGAAGGCATGCCCACCTGGACGTTGCAGGACCCAGTAGCCAACCGTTTTTTCCGCCTTAACTGGCTCGACTTTGAACTACTCTCCCGTTGGCATATGGGTGATGCTGAGGCCATTATTGCCGATATCGCCAGCCACACAACCCTTGAACCAACGGTTGAGGATGTGGAAAACCTGATCAAGTTTCTCGCCGCAAACGACCTGTTGGAGGTGCGCACCGAGCAGGGTTTGGAGCGCCTGCGGGAGCAGGCGGCCAGGGCCAGGAAGCGGGGTTTTAAATGGTTGCTCAAGAATTACCTGTTTATGCGTTTTCCCCTGGTGTCGCCACAAGGGTTTCTGGATCGCACTGCCCCCTACCTGCAGTGGATCTGGACCAAGACATTTTTTGTGTGCACGGTGCTCAGTGTGCTGGTGGGCGGGGTGCTGGTACTGCGCCAGTGGGATACATTCATTGCCACCTTCCCTTACTTTTTCAATGTTGAAGGCTTTCTCACCATGGCGCTGTCGTTGTCTGTGGCCAAGGTGATGCACGAACTGGGGCATGCCTATACCGCCCACCGTTATGGCTGTCGAGTGCCGGCCATGGGCGTGGCGCTGTTGGTGTTGTGGCCGGTACTTTACACGGATGCTACTGAAACCTGGAAACTGGAGTCCAGAGGGCAGCGCCTAAAAGTCGGCGCCGCAGGCATGACGGCAGAACTTATCCTTGCCGCTTATGCCACCCTGCTGTGGAATTTTCTGCCCGATGGACCCTTGCGCAGCTCGATATTCCTGCTGGCCACTACCACTTGGCTGATCACCCTGGTGATCAACCTCAACCCGTTTATGCGGTTTGATGGTTACTACCTGCTTTCCGACAGCCTCGGCGTGGCCAACCTCCAGGAGAGAGCTTTTGGGCTGGCGCGTTGGCGCATGCGGGAATTGCTGTTCAGTTTTGGTGATCCCGCCCCGGAATATTTCCCGCCCCATCGCGCGCGGGCGTTGCTGCTTTACGCATACGGCACCTGGGTCTATCGCTTTTTTCTTTTCCTTGGTATTGCCCTGCTTGTTTACCATCTGTTTTTCAAACTTCTCGGGATATTTCTCATGCTGGTGGAGCTGACCTGGTTTATTGGCAGGCCTCTTTATATGGAATTCAAGGAGTGGATTCAGCGCAGGGGGGAAATCAGCACCTCCGGCAATGCCCGCTGGACAGTGCTTGGGCTTTTGTTGTTCCTGGCGTTATTGCTGGTACCCTGGCAATCCCAGGTATCGGCACCTGCCTTGTGGCGCTCAGCCGAGTATGCCCGCTTTTTTGTGCCTTCAGCCTCCTATGTGGAAACCGTGAATGTATCCCCGGGGGACCAGGTGCAACCCGGCGATATCCTGGTACAGTTGGTCTCTCCCGACCTTGATTACGACATTGCCAGAGGCCAAAAGCAGCTTGAAATCCTGATGTGGAAAGTCAAATTCCAGGGCTTGGACAGACAGCTGCTGGACCAGGCTCCTGTCTCCTTGCAGGAGCTACAGGCCGAGACCGCAGCCCAGCGCGCCCGGATGGAAGAAAAGGAGCAACTGCAACTGCGCAGCTCTGTCGCAGGGGTTGTCACCGAGATGCGCGAGCCCCTGTCGCCGGGAGAGTGGCTGGAGGAGGGCGCACCACTTGCACTGGTGGTTTCCCGTGAAAAGGGCGTGGTGGAAAGTTACATTTCCGAGGGTGATCTCCAGCGTGTGCAGGAGGGCCACCACGGCATGTTCTATCCGTCAGATCTAGGTCGCAAGCCCTTTGAAGTGGTTGTAAAAGCGATTGATAATGGCAGCACCAAGCAACTGGATGAGCCTTATTTGGCTTCCACCCACGGCGGTCCTGTCGCCGTTCGACAGAATGCAGAAGGGGAGCTGGTTCCCCAGGCACCCATATATAGGATGGAGCTTGTTCCGGTGGCCGAAGGCCTCGGCCCCGAACAGGTTCTGGCGGGGACTGTGACTATAGAAGGAGAGCGAGAGAGTGTCATATCTTACCTTGCGCGGAAAGTTGTCAGCGTATTAATTCGTGAAAGTGGTTTTTGATGTGCGCTACGTTGTACTCTAAGTCAACGACCGTACTGGACGAATTTTGTTGGCTATCGATGAAGGGTGTAGCTTGTCCTCGAGATACTGGTCTCCTTGGGGCAGGTTGGTCACCACGAAGCGGGGGTTGGCGCCGAGGCGGCTGTGCTCGGCCTTGACGATGACCCGTCGCGGCTTGTCCCAGCTGCGGGCGCCATAGTGAATCGAAGTGAACAGGCGCTGCTTGTTACCGGTCAGCTCATACCAGGATTCGGCCAGGTCGATCCACGGCGCCGCCTGGGCCTTGACCCGGTCATTCTTGGCCAGCCCGACGATATAGCGCACGTCGTGGCGCTCGCACCAGCGCAGGATCTTCCAGCGACAAAAGCCGCTGTCGCCCCGGAAGATGATCTCCACGTTCGGCCAGTGGCGCCGAAGTGCCTTGACCAGCAGCGACAGGATGGCCCAGGTGTGACGGGCCGGATCGCTGTTGCTGCGGCGTAGATAGCTTACCAGCAGGTGGCGACCACAAAAGACATAAAGCGGCAGGAAACAATAGTGATCGTAGTAACCATGGAAGAAGCGGCCTTCCTGATCGCCGTGCAGCGGGGTGTCGGTGGCGTCGAAGTCGAGAATTAACCGACGGGGAGGTTTGTCATGGGCTTTGACAAACTGATCGAACAGTACCTCGTGGATGGCAACCGCTGTGTCGCGATTCGTGCGATGCTCAAGTCGGCACAGGGTCGCGGGGCTGGCCAGGGTCTCGACCCGCGAGGTGGCGGTTTGCAGGGCCAGGTCGTTGCGCAATTCGTGGTGATCGTTCAGGCCTTCGTAACCCAGGGCCAGGGCGTAGACCCGCTGGCGCAACAACTCCAGCAGGGAGTGATCACAGCTGGCCTGACGTCGACTGTCCACCATGGCCCTGGCCACCGCCTGGGTCAATCCCATCTGCCGGTCGACTTGGGAGAGTAACGGGATGCCGCCGTTACTGGTGATGTCACCGCCACTGAAATCAGCTTCAACTTTGCGGCGTTTAACGGATGGAAATTCGAGCGAAGTCTGGTAGCATTCTGTCACGGCGGAATCTTCTTGTTAATGTGGCTTCGACACCCTTATTTTCAAGATTATTCCGCCGTTTTTCTACCCTCATCACGCTTTATTCATGCATTTTCCGGGCTAGGTAGTTGCGACAGTGGCTGCTGCCAAGTTGGGTGGATTGGGGGTATTTCTCCAGCGGTTTGTGGTTCGTGAGACCACGTTGTAGTGTTATCGGCCGATCAGTCCCTATCCACAATCGTTAAAAAAAAGAGTGGCCGTCGCAAGGGGGCTTATGGCGAGACGCACTCCAAGGGGGGGGTGGCGCAGAGCAACGCTTCCGCCTCTGGTCACCCTAAGAGCAGCCCCCGCTCCGCAAAGCTCACCACCCCACTGCCCGCCACGATCAGGTGATCGAGTACCCGGATCTCGACGGTCTCCAGGGCCTTGCAGATCCTTTCGGTCAGTAGTTGATCCGCCCGGCTGGGCTCTGGGTTGCCGCTGGGATGGTTGTGCACCAGGATGACTGCAGCGGCATTGGCGTCCAGTGCCCGCTTGACCACCTCCCTGGGGTAGACCGCAGCACCATCAATCGTACCCTGAAACAGGATCTCCAGCCCCAGTACCCCGTGGCGTGTGTCCAGTAACACCAGGCCAAACATCTCCCGAGGCTCATTGGCCAAACTCAGGGTCAGATACTGCCGGGTAACATCGGGGCTGGTGAGGTAGTGACTGCGCTGGAAACGGGATTCCATGATAGATCTCGCCGTGGCCAGTACATCGTCCTCGTTCATCAGGCGCAGGGTATCGGAATCGCCGGCCCGGATGGCATAGGCCCGGCAGTCGTTGACTTCATCTTTTTGCTTCATGATTGCGTCCTCAAGTGACCTGCCACCCCCGCCGGGGTGACAGGGGTTATGTCTGCCGTTGGCAGTGGATACGGCACGGGGCCACGGGTGGCCTCACTCCTCCGTGGCCAGTTGGCTGTGTTGGGGCGTTACCTCAATGGCATCGTTGGCCTTGCGCTGAAGCTTGGCCGCCAGGGTGGGTGTGCCTGCCTGACCAACCACCTGCCCGTCGGGGGATCCAGAAACCGGGGCGGCTGATGCTGTGCCTCCGTCCTGGCTCGCCTCACCGGCACTGTCGTTGTAAAACTCCTCCAGAATGGCCGGCACCTCCTCGTCATCCTCCTCGAACGCGGCATTGGCAAAGCCCAGACGCGCTGCTTCATCCAGGGCTGCCTGGTTGAACCCAGACGCCAGACGCTGCTCATGGGTGGTCCGTGCTTCGGCAATGGCATCCTCCAGTGTCATGCCGTCGCGCACGCCAATGTCCACAAAGAAGATGGGCGCCCGGTGACTCTGGGTGGTGCTCTTGCCCCTCAACTTCAGTTCCAGCGGCAAACAGGCCAACAGCCCCCCGGACACCGCCTCGAAGTAGGCAAGCCGTGCCATCAGGGTGCGGATGCTGTTAAAGCCCGTGGTGCGAAAGATGAAGGTGCCCAGGCTGTCATCGTCACCAATGCGCACGTTCAGCCGCCCATAGGCCTTGCAGCGCCCGCCCGTCCCCAGTGTGCAGAGGTTGGGGCCGGGACAGGGCAGGGTGGACATGCCATCGGCGGTATGGCGCCGGCAGGTGACCCCGTCGCCGGCACACACCGGCCGACCATTGCTGCGGTCGAACAAGGTGTAGGCAGCCCGGAAGTTAAGGTCGGGATCGCTGAACAGCAGCATCACGGGGATCTCCCGCAACTTGCCGTGGGGCTTTTGCTGACGCAGCTGTTCATCCAGGGGGTGCTTGATCCACCCCTCGGGCGTCTGCAATAGGCTGGTGAGAGTGAACTGGTCGTCTTTCTCCGGCAAGCGCTTGCCGTTCTTCTCGACGACACGGCCGATACTGATTCTGCCCAGCACGGGCGGGGTAATAGCGAGACCTTTGATCATGGTGGTGTTCCTCATAGTAAGAATGGACGGTATGGAAAATGGATAACCGGTCAAAGCCGGTGTTGGGGACATAAAAAGGCCGGTGCGGGGCAGTCCCGACACCGGCAAGGCTCCAGGGGGAGGGAATGGTGCGTGGTAATGCAGCTATCGGTGACGATGCCTGACTGCCCTGGATTCAGGTTCGTACCAGAAAGCGACGGCTACCGGGTCGGATCAGGGGATACCGTTCGAGCACATCGGGGTGATCCCGCAGCAGCGCCGCCGTATCCAGGCCGGTACTGTCCTTGCTGCGCTTCCAGGTGACAAAGCCGGAATGGAATACCGCCTTGGTGGCGTCACCCAGGGTCTGTTGCAGCGTCTGCTTCAGATCCTGCTCCACTCGCTCCAGCTCGGCGATCTCCTCCCGGGTGGACACCAGGGCATCGAACATCGCGCAGAGTTGGGAGTTGGTGGCGAAGTCCAGTGTCTCCCCGTTGTCCTGGGGGAAGAGGCACTGCAGCGCTCTGGCGGACGAATCGGTGCCATCTGCCGGGGGTGGCGTATCATTCACCACACAATCCCAGAAGCGACGTTCCAGCCCGATCAGGTTGGCGATCAAAGCCTCATCCCGCTCAATGCGGTGGATTTGGATCTCCTGCCCACAGATCAGGACACAGACATCCGCGGCCGACTTGCCGGTCACCGCCAGCTGGTGCTGAACCTGGCACTGGATATACTCCGGCACTCCATCCCGCCACAGCCTGGCGCCGTATTCTCCGGCGGTCTTGCACTCCAGTACCTGGACGTCGCTATCGCCCACCACCTGATAGTCCAGGTTGGCCAGCATCCAGCGCTTGTCAGGATCCGGGTGTTGGAGCACCGCATTGACTCGCCGCACCTTGCGTCCGGTGCGCTTGGTGTAGTGGGCAGCCACGATGGGTTCCAGGATGTTGCCCCAGTACAGCGGCGAGCTGTCATCCTCAGCATCGGCCTTGGGCAGGCCAGCATCACGGCCGGTCTTGATCAGCCACAGCTCAAGAGCGGATTGGTAAGGGTTGAGTCCGACGGCGGCAGCGGCATCACTACCGCCAATGCCTCGCTTGCGCACCGCCAGCCAGTCTTCGCGGGGCATCTGACGGGTGGAAACCAGCCGCAGAGCCGGTCTTCGACTTTCAGTGTTGTTACGTTTCGTGGGTATGGTCATGGTCTTTTCTCCTGGTAGTCCCGTCCTCTCTGCCACAGCTCCAACAGCAACAACCCCGACAGCGTCAGCCGCTGTCGGGGTTGTCTGTGCTGGAGGAGGGCGAAGGGAAAGGGACTGACGTGGGTAGTGGAAGTAAAGGGATGGGAAAGCTACGGGGAGGAGCCTTGGATAACGGAATAACCCCTCAGGCCACCATCAGCAGGGCTTCGTCCAACGCCTTGCGCTTGATTGTCGCCCCCTGGCCGAACCAGGCGGAATCCAGCCGGGAGTCCACACTACGGGCGCGGCGCTCGTGGTCGATGAACTCCGTCACTGCATTTAGCAAACCATAGGCCGTGCCCTCCGCAGATGGCAGGGTCGCACCTCGTCCTTCCCCTTCGAAGAGGGACAGGGACTTGGCCATGGCTCGCTCATTGGTGTTGGCGCCAGTCACCGCCTTGTTGGAGTCGGAAAAGACACGCAACAGGTAGTTCTTGGCCTCGTGGTGTTTCACCCGGCGTTCACTAAGCACCTTCATGCGGTACATGAACTGATCCCAGGACGACACCGTGATCCCCAGTTGCTGTTTGACGCTGTCGGCATCGAAGACCGAACGATGGGGTACCTTCACCGCTCCTGTGGACTGCTGGTTCAGTGCCACAGCCAGGGTGTTGTTGCACACCACCCGGATACTGGTGAACTGGGCTGTGGTGGCCATGGTGCCGTCACAGGCGGTGGCGAGCAGGATGTAGGCATTGCTCACGTCCTTGCCCTTGAGCGCCGTGGACTGTCCGGTGCGCGCCAGCGCCCAGATCTTGCGGCCTCCCTTCAGGGAACCCGCGGTCTCCAGGGCAAAGCCCGACACTTCTGTCAGATCCCGGTAGAACTCAAGGATCTCCTGAGGCTGAACCACGTTGTAGCGGTGACCCACCACCGACAAGGGGTCGTGGGTGTCGGAGCGATAGAGTACCTTGCTATCGGGGAAGGCCTTGATCTCCCCCAGATAACCCCGGTCGCCGATCAAAAAGCGTACAGGGGTTTCCTCGATACGCCAGTTCAGACCAGCTTGAATGACCCAGTCCTCAATGGGTCGGTTGGCGGTAAGCCGGTTGCCTAGACCGTGCCAGGGTGTTTGGCCGATGTAGGCCATATTGTCGATAAGGTGTGTCATGGTAGATCTCCTGTCAGAAACAGACATACCCCGGCTGCGGCAGCAGCCAGGGGTAATGAACAATGGAAAAGGAAAGTTGGGAGAAGCGTAGAATGAGCCAGCCAGGCGCTGCCCTCAGACATAATCTTCCGCATAGCCGTCCGGATAGTCGCCAGGATAGCCGTCTCGAGCGTAGCGAGCGCGCCCCTTGGGGTGATGTGTGGCAGTAAACTGGCCATCGATCACCAGGTGATTGGAGGGCTGGCTGAAGCGGTGGCCGCAGCGAAGGCACTGGTGATTGTCGAGCATGTGCTCATCCACCACCTCGCCCAGGGTGGCGCCAGCTTTGCCGCCCATTACCCCCCAAAGCAGTGTGCCAACAATGGCGCCGGTCAGTCCGCCAACCAGGCGACCAGGTGGGCCGCCGATGAGGCCGACCTGAGTGCCAATACGGGCACCCTTCAGGGTAGCGGAAACACCGGCGCCGATACCGGCAGCGGTACCCAGAGTGCGCCCCACGCGCTTGGCGTAGTTGCGGGAGAGAACATGATCAGAACGACAGACGGGACAGCGTGTCATAGGAATTACCTCGTATGAGTGGAAAGGCCCGGCAGGGAGTCCGCCGGGCTCATAGAGGTGATGTAGGTTTGAAAATGTTAGGAAATGTTTGAGGGGCGATCGCTAGAAGGATTACTCGCCTCCTGCTCCTGAAGAAAGACGCAAACTTCCAAATTAATAGCCACGAATTCGTCCCACCGGTATTGCTTGGCATAGTTCAATTCGTATTGCCGATCCACGCGACAGATGTCAGGGCGTTCGTTGTAAATACTGCAAGTCTTATCGGATTCTTGGTAGTGACGACAGGTGCCGTCGCCCCGATCAAGGAAGCGGGTCTCGACCGACAAGTGAACGTTCTGGCAGCACAGACCACATTGGGTGCAGGGGAAAGGATTGGAAGGCATGGTATGAGCCACCACTGCGGAGAAAAAGGAGGAATGGGAAAGGCCCGAGCTTGGTCATCGGGCCTTTCAGCTCATGCAGGTGGGTGATCTAAACTAGCTGTTTGGCTGTTGGTAACTGCGGCAATTTCTTCTATCCGTTTCGCGGTCGATAGCACTAAGTTTCCGTTTTTATCGAGAATGGGAGTGTCAATCATAGCCTTGATTAATTGGGCAAACTTGACAGAACGGAACACGGTGTTTTTTCCTTCATCGGAGTATTTATGAAAGTCGACACCTTCAGAATTAATACAGTGCTTCAGCTCTCTAACGCTACAGCGCAGTTGCGAGCTGACTTTGGAAAGTGTGGCATTCGCGAGAGAAGTAACTTCCTTAATCGCGTTCAATTTTCCACCCATGAGTTCGACTTGTGATTTGATGGTTTTTGCTTGTTCCATATTTTTTTTGGCTTTGTTAAGGGCTTCCTCTCCCTTGTTGCCCAGAACATGGCCGAAGATGGCCAATGCAGGACCAACCACAATTCCCCCTAAAACCATCATGCCGCCAGCCACCCCGTAGCCTCCAGCAGCTAAGGAGCCTCCCCCTAGCCACGCAAGAGTTGCGTTAGTTGCCGCAACGCCACCTAGGGATGAGATTGCTGTTCCAGTGCTGGCAGTGGCCAGTAACATGGTGCCATTATAGGCGCCGAATGCTAAGGCTGCGCTACCGCCAAAGCCTGCGCCGAGACCGAGACCCGCGTCCTGTAGAGCGTTGTAGTCTTGGCGCAGACCTTTCAATGTTGTACTGGAAAAGTCTCCGGTAGCTAATTTGTCAACTTCAGGGTTTTCACTGAGTTCAACGTTTTTTATGTGTTCGAAGGTTTCGATGAAGTCGGCGATTACACCATTGAATGCTCGAAGCTTTCGCTGCCCATAGTCCTCAAGAGTGAAGTTGGTTCTTTTGCGGTGATTTTCGATTTTCTGGTTAGCGGACTCAACGATTGATTCGGCGGAATCGTTGATATTTGCAGCTTCTCTATGGTCAATTGCACCACTGGCGCTCTTGACAGCACCGTATAAGCCAGCAGTGATCGCTGCTGCACCAATAATTAGTGGGAGTGGCATGTAATTCTCCTTACTCAAGTACAAGGGAAATGGTTTTATTCATTTCCTGATTAAGTGATTCGGCACGCTCCAGAAGATCTTCGAATATGAAATCTTCAAGTCCGTAGTGATGCTGATATTCCCTGAGCAGTGTCCACTCAATATTGGAGATATGCCCATCTCGCAGAGCAACTAAGAAAAGTTCATAGAGTATAATTTTGGGTGAGCTGGGAAAAACAAAGGTATGATTTTTTATAAGCTCTCTGAGCACTGTTGTCGACGCTTGTGCACGAATTTCCGGCTGTTCCAACTTGGCTACAGAAAACGACTTTAAAGTTTCGACCAGTCGCTCTTGCACGCTTAAAGATGTTTTTTTAGAAGATTTTGGCCTGCCTATCCCAGCAATAGTTGCGACAGCGGCAGCAGTGGGGCTTACATAACCTCTGATAATGCTTTTATACGCTATTTCGTCTTCCTTGTTCGTTATTGACAGGTCTGGCTCGGGGAGCCCTGCTGAAATTAACATGTCAGAAAGCAACTCGCTCTCCAATTCGTTTTCTTGAATTGATAACGCACCGAAGTCGGAGTTGGAGGTGAGTTCATCAGAAGTTTTACCATCCCAGTGGAGAGGGTTATCCGACAAACACAATAGGTTAGCTAGTTTCAACAGGATTATTTTGTCTGGGTCGGACAGTAGTCTGATCAACATGGGATTTTTCCATTGTGGTTAGTTGTAGTTGATGTTCATTTTTTTACAGTGCTAGCGAATTGTCGGAGTCCATAAAATCGTCGAATTCTGCTCGTGTTTGAAACAAGAGTTGTTTCCCTAGCAGGGTGGCGTACTGATTGATACTAGCGGCTAGTTCATTGATGTGGTTACTTTCAGATTGCCTGAGCACACTGAGTAGCTGGCGAGTCTCCTGCTGTAGCTGGGGAATCTCACGACTCACAAAATCTTCAAGCTGGACTTGTTCTAGTGCGATTCTTTCGCGAGCTGCGCTCTCAATTGCACGCACCCGCTCCAGTTGCTCACGGGAAAGTTCTACGCCACGCGCCGCATCCAATGCGCTTTGGTAAAACATTGAGGAGAGGGTGTAGCCGATCATTCCACCGATGGCGGCGCCAACGAAGGGGATCGGGATAGCTAGTTGACCCAATGCTGCCATCATGGCGCTGGAAAGCATGCCCGCGCCTTTCTCTCCGACTTCAGTCAATAATTGCGCTTCACTGATATCGCCATTAACGTATCTCTTTATTGAACTCAATAGTGATAGGCAGATGTTAACTACTAGAGCTGGAGCATTGGTGCCAGCAAGGGTGCGCATCGTTTGCTTATCCGATTGTTGCATGACACTTTTGACAATAGATCCCACGAAGGCCGTGGAATATCCGATAGCACCAGCTTGAGCGGTCTCCATCCCCACGTCCTGGACTGCTTCTCCAATGTCTTTCTTGCCTTGTGCAGCGACAAAACCGTTTTTTAATAGGGCAATGCAACCCCCGATAATGGCTCCACATTGGGCTCCTTCTTTGCCCGCGCGATGAGCTGTACGGCCAATATCAAGGGCAGTGGCTAACTTGGGATGTTCACGATAGAAGATTGCATCATCGGTGGTGAGACCGCTGTCACAGATTTTCTCCGCGAGCTGGTCATAGTTATCCGCTTCTCTAAGTAACTTGGCAGCAGCATCCGGGTTTCCGTTTTCTTCTGCCCTCTGAGCGTTGTAACGGCGCTGCTGGGCCTGCTCGCGACAGTAATCTGACGCACCATCAACTTGCTCGGAGGGTAGTTCTATTCTGGTTCCACGGTAACGAGTGAACTTGCCGTCTTCCCGTGCAATGTCATCAAGTAGCCTGTCTCTATTGCCCACAAACTTCATTTGTGATTGAGAGCCTTCTATGACTTGACCATCAAGGATTTGCACTCGATCAATAACATTGTGATTCTTGCCAT
>JBFXIU010000062.1:0-16264 GCA_050175615.1 Porticoccaceae bacterium
TATGTTTTTTCATGGCTTAGCCCCTTATTGAATTGCCAAATGATCGTCACTGAATAACGGTTGCCTCTAACAAAACTCTGATTAATTCTGTTTTCGTCACTCCCGCGCAGGCGGGAGTGACGAAAAATCAACTAATCATAGATTCCCGCCTGCGCGGGAATGACATTATGTCTACAAAAACTGCCGCCACTCTTGAGCCTAACCCAGATAACCAGCTGCGCTCAGTTCGTCAATAAAACCAAAGTGTTTTGGGTCATCCAGTTTCTGGGGGTAGAGAATGCCGTCGAGGTGATCGCACTCGTGTTGCACCACTCGGGCATGAAATCCTCTTGCTTCAACCTCTATCGGGCGGCCAGCGGCATCAAAACCCTTATAGCGAATATGGTTGTAGCGGGACACCAGCCCGCGCATGCCCGGCACGCTCAAACAACCTTCCCAGCCAGGTTCGCGCTCGTCACTCAAGGCCGTGATCACCGGATTGATCAACAGGGTTTGCGGCACAGGCTCGGCATGGGGATAACGGGGATTTTTATCCACGCCGAAAATCACAACGCGCTTAAGTTCACCAATCTGTGGCGCGGCAAGCCCGGCACCGTTACTGGCGGCCATGGTGTCGAGCATATCGGCGACCAACGCATCCAGTGCCGCATTGTTGAATTCCGCCACCGGGGCTGAAACCTGGAGGAGTCGCGGGTCACCCATACGTAAAATCTGTCGAATCGCCATAATATTTTTTCAGTTGGTTAAAAGATAAAGCCTGCTGCCGCTTATGTCTTTAAGGGAGCTCTGATTAATTCTGTTTTCGTCACTCCCGCGCAGGCGGGAGTCCAGAAAATCAAGCGATTATAGATTCCCGCCTGCGCGGGAATGACATTAATCATAGTTCCCTTAAGTTTGTTCGTTGTTGCCCGGATTTGCCAGATTTGCTGCCAATCCTCAGAGTTAATTTGCTCTGCTATGTTCGAGCGCTTATAATTCGCTTTGTTATTAACTTTCTATAAAC
This sequence comes from Porticoccaceae bacterium, assembly GCA_050175615.1. GTDB lineage: Bacteria > Pseudomonadota > Gammaproteobacteria > Pseudomonadales > Porticoccaceae > CAYXXZ01. Next base: position 1,004 of record JBFXIU010000062.1, read on the forward strand.
CGGAGACCATCTGCAATGAACCAAGTCGTGATTGTCGACAATATCAGAACGGGGTTGGCCAAGTCCTTCCGCGGCACCTTCAACCTCACTCGCGCCGACGACATGGTTGCTCACTGCATCGATGCCCTCCTGGCCAGAAGCCCCAAGCTCGACCCGGCTCTGGTCGACGACGTGGTGGTTGGCGCCGCCCGCCAGACCGGCGAACAGTCTGCCAATATCGCCCGCTATGCCGTGGCGCTGTCTCAGTTGCCGGTGACCACCTCCGGCCTCACCATCAGCCGCGCCTGCTCTTCCGGCTTGAATGCCATTGCCATTGCCGCCCAGCACATTGCCAGCGGCGCTGGCGACGTTGCCATAGCTGGCGGCGTAGAATCCATTACCGGTCTGGAGCGGGGCAAGTCTGAGTTTGACGAAAACCCCCGCCTGGTCAGCGAACTGCCCCAGTTTCTGATGCCTATGGGGGAAACGGCCGAAATCGTTGCCAAACGCTACAACGTCACTCGCGATCAGCAGGACGCATACGCCCTGCAAAGCCAGCAGCGCTATGCCGCCGCCGTAGACGATGGTCGAGTGGCCGACGAAATCGCGCCCATGACCGTCAAATGGCGCAAGGAAGATCGCAAAACCGGCCAGGTGGACATTGTGGAAGGCACCGTTGCCAGCGACGAATGCAACCGCCCCGGCACCACCCTGGAAGCCCTGGCCAGCCTCAAGCCCGTGTTCAACGAGGAAACCGGCACAGTCACCGCTGGCAACGCCTCCCAGTTGTCAGACGGCGCCTCCATGACCCTGCTGATGTCCGAAGCCAAGGCCATCGAACTGGGTCTGACGCCGCTGGCTTATTTCCGCGGCTTTGCCGTTGCCGGTTGCGAGCCAGAGGAAATGGGTATTGGTCCTGTCTTCGCCATTCCCAAACTGCTCAGGTTCAATGGCCTGAGCATGAACGACATCGACCTGGTAGAACTCAACGAAGCCTTTGCCTCCCAGGTGCTGTATTGCCGCGATGCCCTGGAAATCGACAACGACATCTATAACGTCAACGGCGGCGCCATCGCCATCGGCCACCCCTACGGCATGACCGGCTCCCGCATGACCGGCGTCGTGCTGCGCGAACTCAAGCGCCGCAACAAGAAGTACGGCGTTGTCTCCATGTGTGTGGGCAAGGGCATGGGCGCGGCAGGCTTGTTTGAGGCCTGTTGATGATCGCTAGGTTTCGTATTGAATATTTCCAACAGCCGCCTCGGGCTTTGCCAAATATTCAATACGAGCCGAATGGCGCTGGCTTAAGCTGTCACTCCTGCCTGCGGGCACTACTGTCCGGAATAAATAGAGGCTGCTTGCCTTAAGCCTGAAATAGTAAGGAGGCTGAGTGGTTCTGAGCACCTCGAGACCTAAACGAAAGCTGTCGTTCCTGCGTAGGCAGGAACCTAGGAAGATTTTCAGGGTAGTCCCTCAGGCTGCTAATAGTGTTGAAAAATCAGCTGATTTACCGCTTTATTAGGCTACTGCACACATATGTCCTGGTGTTCAGTTGGTTTCGATTAGGGATTCCTGCCCCCGATCAGGTCGAGGGTGACGTTCCTTCGCAGGAATGACGGCGTGAAATATCCGGACAGTAGTGCGCGCAGGCGGGAATGACGGAAATCGTGGCTTTGGCGCTAAGTCAGTGCCATTCCAATTTGATCCCTTTCTTCTTTCTTCCTCTAATTTTCACAAAATCCGCCGCCGGGGCGGTTTTTGCCATTCCTCCGTCGCTATCAGCATGCAGTCGCCATGTTATAACCTGGGCGGCGATGGGCTTTCCTTGAAAATCCAGCAAAAGGGGAGTCAGATAAGCCAACCCCGTGGCTCTGTTCCGCCCGAAATGCTGCCTGAATAGCGATCTGAGTTCATTGCTTTTGCTGTCATCGAAGAAAACAACCCTTTCAAGACCTGCCCCAGCTGGGCATTATTGTGTTTAAATCGGTGCCACCCATTCAGCCTTGGAGGAAATAACATGAAAAAACCTATCATCCTGGCGCTGGCCGCGTTCACTTTAGTGGCCTGCTCCGAAGCCCCTGAACCTGCGTCAGCGCCTGCGGCGGATGAACGGCCTGCGGTGGGTGAACAGCCCGCTGCACAGGAACAGGCAGCGCAGCCGTCGAACACCCTCAGTTCCGCCCAAATGGCGGCAGCCGAACCCGCGCAGATCCACATCAGCGCCCCCGCTGGGCAGTACAAGATCGACCCCGATCATGCCAGCCTGGCGTTCAGCGTTACCCACCTTGGGGTGTCCAATTATGTAATGCGCTTTACCGACTACGACGTGACGCTCGACCTCAACCCGGACGACCTGGCGGCGTCCTCTGTGACGGTGACTATCGATCCGGCCTCCATCGACACCGACTTCGCCGGTGACTATCAGGGCACCCACCCGGACTCACCGTTCTCCTCCTGGGAACAGGATCTGGCCATGAGTGAAAACTTCCTCAACGCCGGTAAATACGACAGCATCAGCTTTACCTCCACCAGCGTTTCACCCAGTGACGACGGCACCCTGTTGATAACCGGGGATTTGAATCTGCTCGGCCAGACCCGCCCCGTGACACTGGAAGCTACTGTGGTGGGTTCGGAACAGGCGCATCCATTCTCTGGCGTGGGGCTGATTGGTTTTTCTGCCACCGGCACCTTCAACCGCTCCGACTTTGGCATGACCCACCTGCTCAACCCGCCGCTGGTCGGCGATGTGGTTACGCTGCATTTTGAGGGCGAACTGCAGCAGCAAGTGGAACAGACCCAAGACCAGAATCAGGACAGCGACGAAACCTGAACCCATGCCACTGGCGCAACGTTATACCGCAGTGGCGATCAGCCTGCATTGGCTGATCGCCGCCGCTATTCTCGCCAATATTGCCCTCGGCCTGTGGATGGGCGCAGCCATCAACTCAGCTTCCGCCCAGGCAGGGGCGGTGAGCGTCTTTCAGTTTCATAAATCCCTCGGCCTTACCGTGCTGGTGCTAAGCCTGTTGCGGCTGGCCTGGCGGCTGCTCTATCCACCGCCACAGCCGGTGAGCATGGTGCCCTGGCAGCAACGCCTGGCAACGGCAACCCACTGGCTGTTCTACGGCCTGATGATCGCCATTCCCCTCAGTGGCTGGTTCTATGTCTCCGCCCAGTGGCGGGGGGATGCGCCGTTCAATATTCCCACCCTGTGGTTTGGGCTGTTTGAAGTGCCGCACCTGTTTGGCCTCGGCGAAGCGGGTAGGGCGTTGCGCCAGCAGGTGGCCGCCGTGGCCTTCAATACACACGGCGCCATGGCGCTGGCTCTGGTGATTCTGTTGGTGCTGCATGTGGGCGCGGCGCTGGGGCACCATTTTATCCTGCGCGACGGCGTGCTGGCGCGCATGCTGCCCTGGTTGGCAAGCCGAGAACAGCCCATCGCGGCACCAAGTGGGCAACGCCCCTCAGGCCGCAATCTGGCCGCTGCCGGTATGACGGTGCTGGTTGCCGCGTTGCTGATCGGCTATGCCGCCACCACCCGTCTGACTTCTGCCCCAGTACAGGCTGCCACCGGCAAAGCTGCAGTGTTGCAGACTCTGGTGACAGGCAGCGCCACCCAGGCGCCGCTGTGGCCGGTGGCAACCGCCAACAGCCATATCCGCTTTGCCGGTGTACACGCAGGCCGCCGGTTTAACGGCCATTTCGGCGACTGGCAGGCGGCCATCCATATCGACAGCCAGGCGCCGCAGCAATCCTTTATCGCCGCGGTGGTAGCCACCGGTTCGGCGACCGATGGTGTGCCCCTGCACGACCGCTCACTGCCCCAGGGCGAATGGTTTGACGTCGCCAACCACCCTCACGCCACCTTTCGCAGCACGGCCATAGAACCTCGGGGCGACAACCGCTACGGGGTTGTCGGCATCCTCACCATCAAGACCCACGCGGTGGAACTGAAGCCATTGATATTAAGCCTTGAGGGCGACACCGCACGGATCAGCGGCAGCGTCGAGATCGACCGCGCTGAGGTGGATATGGGCATGGAATCAGACCCCAACGGCCAGTATGTGTCGCGCACCATTGAAATCCATGTCGAGATCGATGTCAGGAGATCGGGGTCGGAGTAAAAACTATAGGAGGTCGGGGTCGGAGTAAAAACTATCGCCTTCAACACTGCAAGCGGCCTAAAACGCACCAGTGTCAGATGATAACTGCAAACAGATTTACCCTTGTCGCCACCGTTTTGAGGATAAATCAAAGTGACTCTGACCCCATTGGTTCTTGAGGATAAATCAAAGTGACTCTGACCCCATTGGTTCTTGAGGATAAATCAAAGTGACTCTGACCCCATTGGTTCCCCCCATTGGTTACAGGGTTGATTTTTGATCACAGTCGCTTGTTAGCTGCTGCCATTCTCATCGTCCAACAGGAACTTCTTCAACTTCATTTCATCTCTCATTACATGGAGTATCAGAACGTACTTCCCTTCACGTCTATAGAAGATTCTGCAAGGAGTACATACAACTTCTCGATAAATAGAGTCAGGAAGCTCCGGTGGTTCTCTCCCAGAGTTAGGGAACTGCTCCAGGTGATCAACTTTCTTGAAGACTTTGGCGACTAACTCACCCGCCGCAACCGGATTATCTAAAGCAATGTACTCGGCAATGTCATCAAGCTGATCAAGCGCCGGTTCAGTCCAGATTACTTTAGCCATTTACCCATCCGCTCCTTGGCTTGGGCATTAGTCAATGTCCTTTTGTCGAGAAACGCTCTCTCTCCTTTGGAGAGCGCCTCTAGCAGGGCTAGTCGACGCTGCATGAACTCGTAATCTTGAACATCTACAAGATATGCAGAGGGTTCGCCATGCTCGGTGATTAGCACGGCTTCCTTGGACTTATGCAAGTCTGCCAGAATCTTCGTCGCCTGCCGCTTCAAGCTAGTTACAAGCTCAACTTTCATGACTTCCACCTCAAATCTGGAGTGCTACTATAGTATCACTCCAGTTTCGGGCTTGCCAATGGACGCGTGCAATTGATGGTTAGGGTGGGTTGACAAGCAATCACCTAAAAACCATAATGAAACCGTTTTGCAACCGCGTAGAGCTTGAACATGGCCAATGTCACCTTTAAGAACATACCCGACGACCTATACGAGCAACTGAAGCAGGCCGCCAACGCGCACCATAGAAGTGTAAACAGCGAACTGATTCATTGTCTGGAAAAGACATATAAACCAACCCGGCTCTCTGCAGCCGAGCTTGCCAGCAAAGCAGCCGAGCTGCGCAGCCACGTAACAGTATCACCACTGGATATTGACGAAATCAATGCGGCCAAAAACCAGGGCAGAGAATGATTGTAGCGGACACCAACACCATCGCATATCTGTATCTGCCCACCGCGCAAACGGATGATGTAGTCTCGTTGCTGCACAAGGATCCTCATTGGGTTGCACCTTTGCTATGGCGAAGCGAATTCCGGAACATACTGGCGCTATATCTCAGAAAAGACATTATTGACTTAAGCACCGCTATCGCCATGCAATCGCAAGCAGAGCAACAGCTTGCGGAAAACGAATACACAGTCAACTCCATGGACGTCCTGACCCTCGCATCCGAGAGCGGCTGTTCAGCCTATGACTGCGAATTTGTATCTCTGGCAAAATCGCTAAACCTGAAACTGATCACTGGCGATAAAAAGCTAATTCAACTGTTCCCTGGAATCGCAATGACTGCCGGGGATTACTTACGTACTGAACCCTAACGCCCGGCACAGCGGACAATTTGTAGCGACGAAGGAGCGTAAAATTGTTCCGACTGCTGCCGCTTGTTAGCCTTCATTTTTCAAATAGCTCTTTAATTTCAGCATCTCTTTTAGCAAGATCCTTTTTCATGGCTATGGCCATATCTAAGTACACGCTTTTACGTTTAGAATCGTCCTTTTCTTTATCTGCCATCCAATTTGTATATAGCTTTTTAATTTCATCTGGCATGACAGTTAGAATTTCTGCGGACATTTCAGAGGAGTAGCTATTATCAGTAACACCTTTTCCGAAACGTTCTAGATTAACTTCATACAACTTTTCGAAACGTTCTCGTTCTGATTTCAAGTAAGCCATTTTGGACTCAAATTTCCAGCGACGCTCTGTGTACCTCAACGTGAGCAACGGTGCGACCCAGGCTATTAACCCGCCAACAACCACTCCAATTAATGCTTCGTTCATAATCCTTCCTTTGGGAGGCTAACAGTATGTTAATGAAGTCTTCGACCTCATAATAATTATTAGCGTGAATACCTTTTTAAGTGTCGTTGAAATCGATCTATTCTGTATCTTATTGAATTCCATAGAATATACTGGCGGAACAACGTTAACCCGGAAAATCGTGAATTGTTCACGATAATAGTAGGTGTTGTATGGAAGAACGGCGGGTAATAGGCGACTGTCGACGTTTTCAAACTACCTTACCTCGATTCATAAGGTATTTTTCGTCATATCTGTTTTTAATCCCCAACTTAATTTCCCTCCCCTCGTGATCAGCCGCAAGAACATCCCGCTTCAACAAGCCAATACCATGCTCCGCGGAAATACTCCCGCCAAACTCACTCACCAAACCATAAATCAGCGCAGATATCTGAGGCGACTGCTGAGCAAATTCCTTCTCACTCCAGTCATTCGGCCTGAGTACATTTAAATGAATATTGCCATCCCCCAAATGGCCAAACCAGATGCTTTTCAATTGAGGAAATTTAGCCGCCAGCAGTTGTTCCATTTGCGCAATAAACTCGGCCATTTTTTCCAGCCGCACCGCCACGTCATGTTTTAGCGGTTTGTAAGGTGCAAGGCTTTCGGAAATGTTTTCCCGCAGTTGCCACAGCTGTTTGGCCTGCTGAAGTGATTGGCTGATGATGGCGTTATTTATATGACCACTGGCTTGGCAGTGCTCAAAAAAGTCCGTAATGGCGTCTTTATGATGGGGGGTATCAAATTCCAGCAGGCCATAGCAGGGCATGGAATTTGAGAAAGGGTTTTGCTGTCCGGTATGGGCTGTCACGGCGTCCATTGCCTGCTGGGAAAAGAATTCGAAGGCGCTTAATGTAAAACTTTTTCTCGCCTGCTGAAAGACCTTGAGTAAATGGGGGATTTCAGTGGCGGATACCAGCATCAGGGTTTGGGTTGGTGGTGGCGGTTGCAGTTTAACGGTGACTTCGCAGATAAAACCGAGAATGCCTTCACTGCCGATAAAGAGGTGGCGCAAATCCAGCCCGCAGTTGTTTTTGATCAGGCCGCGATTGAGGTCGAGAATATCGCCATTGCCGGTGACCACTTTTAAACCCGTTACTTGCTCTCTGGTGCTGCCGTAGCGGATCACATGGATGCCGCCAGCGTTGGTGGCAACGTTGCCGCCGATATGACAACTGCCTTCCGACGCCAGGCTTACCGGGTAAAACAGGCCTTTGTCTTTGGCGAACTCCTGCAGCTGCTGGGTAATGACTCCGGCCTCGACGGTGACGTCCTGATCATCTTCCGAGAAATGCACAATGCGGTTCATGCGCTCCAGGCTGACCACCACTTCGCCATCCTTGGCAACGGCGCCGCCGCTGTAACCGGTGCGGCCGCCGGAGGGCACCAGGGCAATATTCAGTTCGTTGGCCAGCAGTACGATTTGCTGTACCTGTGCAGTGGAATTGGGGCGCACCACCAGAGAGGGGTTTGGCTGCCATAAGGTGGTGCGGTCGATGCCGTAGGGGCGCATTTGGTGGTGATCGGTGATGACATATTCTTTGCCGACAATGGCGCTGAAGCGGTCGATCACGGATTTGTTCACCCTAAAACCCCATTTGGCTGAAGATGCGCTGGCGCAGTAGAGGGCTTTCGTTGGCGAGATGGTGGCGGGCGCCCTCTATAATGATTTGTTGGCCATTGGGAAATTTCTTCGCCAGCAGTTTTAGGTTGTAACGCCAGGCCAGGGTGGTGTCTTTGTCGCCCTGCAGAATGGTTACCGGGAAATGGTTGGGCGTCATGGTGCGACAATCCGTAACCCAGTGTTTCATCGCGCCGAGCCAGGCAATGGGAATGCGCCGCGCCTGAAGGGGGTCGTGCTTTTCCAGAAAGCGGACAAATTCCTCGTCATTGGAATTAGCGATAAATTTGCGCGCCACGCCTTTCAGGTATTTGTGGGTGAGGGCGTAGACCATTCGGTTCAGTGACCACAAAGCCGGTTGAACCAGGGGGGCGAGCAGGGCGACTTTTTCGAGAGTGCAGTCGCCGCTTTTGGCGGCATCGTCTAGGTACTTCAACAAAATTGCCCCGCCGGTGCTCTGGCCAATCGCGGATACAGGGACAGAAAAGTTGCGGCGAACAGTTTGCAGCAGAGTTTCGAAAACGGTGACGTAATGGTCAAAGGTGTCGATGCTGGCGCGCTCGCCGCTGGAAAGGCCGTGGCCGGGGAGGTCGAAGGCGATAACGCCGTAGCCTTTGGCCAACAAAAAACGGAACAGGTGACCGTAAAGGCCAACATGGTCGAAATAGCCGTGAACCACCATGACCATGCCTTTTTCCGGCAGTACCTGGGAGTTATCTGGCAGCCAGTAATGGCAGGCGATAGTCCAGCCGTGGCTGTCGGCGCTGGAACCCGGCAGGATTACCCGCCCCCAGCGATGAAAACAGTTTTCGCCGAAATCGATGCCGTAAAGGCCAAGGTATTTTTTCGACAGCAGGGTTTGGGAAATGGTTTGATCTTTGTGCGGATCAAAACCGAGATCCGGCAGACTGGCGCGGAGATCCTGAATCTCTTGAGGGCTGAGAATGGATTCAGGCGCCAATAAGCGGCTGCCTGAATCCGGGTTGTCATCTGCGGTTGCAGGCATAGTTGCCTGCACATCAGAAGCATCAGGCATCAGTCACACTCAGTTGATTTGCGGATCAAGCTCGCCCTTTTCATAGCGCTTGAACATGGTTTCCAGGCTCAACACCTTGATTTTGCTGGCATTGCCGGCAGTGCCGAAGGCCTGGTAGCGCGCCAGGCAAATTTCTTTCATGGCCTTGGTGGATGCCGTCAGATATTTGCGCGGGTCGAACTCGCTGGGGTTTTGGGCGAGGAAGCGGCGAACGGCGCCGGTGCTGGCCAGGCGCAGGTCGGTGTCGATATTGACCTTGCGCACACCGTGCTTGATGCCCTCGACGATTTCCTCCACGGGAACACCGTAGGTTTCGGGGATTTCGCCGCCAAATTCGTTGATCACCTTGAGCCACTCCTGGGGCACAGAGGAGGAGCCGTGCATCACCAGGTGGGTATTGGGAATACGGGCGTTGATTTGTTTGATGCGCTCAATGGCGAGGATGTCGCCTGTGGGAGGGCGGGTAAATTTGTAAGCGCCGTGGCTGGTGCCGATGGCAATGGCCAGAGCATCCACCTTGGTGGCTTTGACAAAATCCGCCGCCTCGTCGGGGTCGGTGAGCAACTGGCTGTGATCGAGAGTGCCTTCAGCGCCAACGCCGTCTTCTTCGCCAGCCTGGCCGGTTTCCAGGGAACCCAAACAACCCAGTTCACCTTCAACGGAGACACCACAGGCGTGTGCCATGGCCACCGCCTGTTGGGTAACGGCGACGTTGTAGTCGTAGTCGGCGGGGGTTTTGCCGTCTTCTTTGAGGGAGCCGTCCATCATCACCGAGGAAAAGCCCAGTTGAATGGAGCGCTGGCAAATGGCCGGGCTGGTGCCGTGATCCTGGTGCATCACCACGGGAATATGGGGAAACTCTTCAATGGCGGCGAGAATCAGGTGGCGCAGAAAGGGCGCACCGGCGTATTTTCTTGCCCCGGCGGAAGCCTGCACAATAACCGGCGAATCGGTTTCGTCCGCCGCTTCCATAATGGCGCGCATTTGCTCCAGGTTGTTGACGTTAAAAGCCGGGACGCCATAGCCGTACTCGGCGGCGTGATCCAGCAGTTGTCGCATTGAAATAAGAGCCATAGTTTTTTCCTTGAAGACCGTATTTGGGGTCGTATTGGGGTCGAAGCCCTGTCATCTGTTTGCGTAGGAGCCAGCCCTGCTGGCGATGCCTTGCTTGGGAAGGCACTGATTAATTCTGTTTTCGCCACTCCCGCGCGAACGGGAGTCCAGGAAAATCAACCCAGTATAGATTCCCGCCTGCGCGGGAATGACATTACTCAGGGCTTCCCTGGAAGTAAAGTATCGCCAGCAGGGCTGGCTCCCACAAATTATCTACACTGTCAGCCCTGTGGCCTCATCGATGCCCAGCATGATATTCATGCACTGAATGGCGGCACCGGACGCGCCCTTGCCAAGATTGTCGAGGCGCGCCGCCAGCAATATCTGGTCGCCGTGGCCGAAGACAAAAATTTCCGCGCGATTGGTGTCGTTGCAGGCGGTGGCGGGCAAAAAGCCGTTTTCCAATGCCGGGGCTGTATCCGCTGGCATGACCTTGACAAAGGTTTGATCGCGGTAATGGTCGGCGTAAAAACTGTGGATAGCCGCCGGCGTCAGCGCTGTTGGCAACAATCTGGGCAGCAGTGGCACTGCCACCACCATGCCCTGGGCAAAATTGCCGACGATGGGGGTGAACAGGGGTTTGCTGGTCAAGCCGCTGACGGCCTGCATTTCCGGCAGGTGTTTGTGCTCCAAACTCAGGGCGTAGAAGCGGGGGCTTTTCATGGCCTCCGGCAGCGCTGCCGGTTCTTCGTAGCTGGCAATCATTTCCTTGCCGCCGCCGGTGTAGCCGGTAATCGAGTAGGTGGTCGCCGGATAATCGGCGGCAACCAAACCCGCAGCAACCAGTGGTTGCATCAGCATAATAAAGCCGCTGGCGTGGCAGCCGGGAATCGCCACTTTGCGGGCGTTTTGCACCCGTTGGCGATGACTGGCGCTGAGTTCCGGCAGGCCGTAAACCCAGTCGGGATGGGTGCGGTGGGCGGTGCTGGCGTCGAGGAATCTGGTGTTGCTGTTGCCCGCCTCAAGGAGGGCGACGGATTCGCGGGACGCCGCATCCGGGAGGCACAGAAACACCATATCAGCATCGTTGATATAGCGGGCCTTGACGGCCACATCCTTGCGCTGGGCTTCGGGGATGCTGAGAATTTCGATATCGCTGCGACTGGCCAAGCGCTCGTCGATCTTCAGCCCGGTGGTGCCATGTCTGCCGTCGATAAATACTTTGTAAGCCATCAGTCTTTTGCCCGTGCTTCGAGAATTTCCACCGCGGGCAGGATTTTGCCTTCAACGTACTCAAGAAAAGCGCCGCCGCCGGTAGAGATATAGGAAATTTTATCGGCAATGCCGTATTTGTCCACCGCCGCCAGGGTGTCACCGCCACCTGCAATGGAGAAGGCGCGGCTGTCGGCGATGGCTTTGGCCACCACCCTGGTGCCTTCGCCAAATTGATCGAATTCAAACACGCCCACTGGGCCGTTCCAGATAATGGTGCCCGCCGCCTTGAGAATGGCGGCCAGATTTTCCGCACTTTGGGGGCCGATATCGAGAATCATGTCGTCGTCTTCAACCTCGTCAACGGCTTTCACCGTTGCCTGGGCAGATTCCGCAAACTCCTTGGCCACCACCACATCCACCGGCAACGGGATACGGGTTTTGGCCATCAGCCGCTGGGCTTCGGGAATCAGGTCGTGCTCGCACAGGGATTTGCCCACCGGCTTTCCGGCAGCGGCGAGAAAGGTATTGGCAATACCGCCACCGACGATGAGCTGATCGACCTTGCTGGAAAGGTTGTCGAGCACCGTCAGTTTGGTGGACACCTTGGAACCGGCAACAATGGCCACCAGGGGTAATTGGGGCGAGGCCAGAGCCTTGCCGAGAGCTTCAAGCTCCGCTGTTAACAAGGGGCCGGCACAGGCGACTGGTGCAAACTTGGCCACCCCGTGGGTGGAGGCCTGGGCGCGATGGGCGGTGCCAAAGGCGTCCATCACAAAAATATCGCAAAGGCTGGCGTAGGCCTGGGCAAGGTCGTCCGCATTCTTCTTTTCGCCGCCATTGAAGCGAACATTTTCGAGAAGAACAACGTCGCCATCGGCGAGGTCAATACCTTGCTGCCAGTCTTTGACCAGTGCTACCGTTTTGCCGAGCAGTTTGCCGAGGTGGTCGGCCACCGGCTGCAGGGAAAACTCCTCGCTGTACTCCCCTTCCGTGGGGCGCCCCAGGTGGGACATCAATATCACTTTGGCGCCTTTTCTGATCGCCAGCTCAATGGTGGGCAATGCCGCGCGAATTCTCGCGTCGCTGGTGACCGCCCCGTCTTTTACCGGCACATTGAGATCTTCCCTGATAAGCACGCGCTTGCCCTGGAGTTCAAGATCGGCCATTTTTTTTACAGACACTGTCATGTGCGTTCCTCAGCCCTTTTCATTACGCTGTAAGAGGGTGCTTTGATTAAACTTTCCGCAAAACCTTCGCTGACGAATCAGCCAGGTTGGCCACTAATTTTATCCTGCCAGTGAAGGAGGACGTCAATCATTCTGTTGGCATAGCCCCATTCGTTATCGAACCAGATCAACAATTTGACCAGCCGCTTGCCCGCCACTCGGGTCTGACTGGCATCGACAATACCGGAATGGGGGTCGTGATTGAAATCGCAGGACGCCAGCGGCTCTTCAGTGTAGCCCAGAATACCCTGCAATTCCGATTCCGCCGCTTCTTTCATCAGCCTATTGATTAACTCGGGAGTGACGTCGCCGTTGACAACCACAGAGAGGTCGATGGCGGAAACATTTTGCGTGGGCACGCGCATGGCCTGGGCTTCAATGCGGCCATTCAGTCCCGGCAACAATCGGCTGATGCCCGCCGCCAGCAGGGTGTCCACGGGAATCATCGACTGAATGGCGGCGCGGGTTTTGCGCAAGTCGGTGTGGTGGTAGGAATCCAGCAGCGGTTGGTCGTTCATGGCGGAGTGAATGGTGGTGATCACGGCGGCGTCGATACCCAGCTTTCTATCCAATACCGACAGCGCCGGCACCACGCAGTTGGTGGTGCAGGAGGCGGCGGAAACGATGGTGTGGCTGCCGCAAAGATCATTTTCGTTAACACCGCAGACGATGGTGGCATCCACATCGGAGCGCGCTGGCTGGGAAAACAGCACACGGGCGGCGCCCGCGCTGAGATGTTTCTCCGCATTGCTGCGCTCGTCAAAGGTGCCGGTACATTCCAGCACCACGTCCACATTCCGCCAATGGAGATTATCGAGACTCTCCGTATGGCTGATGGCGATAACCTTGTCGTTCACCGCGAGATGTTCACCCTCGACACGAACATCGCCGGGAAAGCGGCCGTGGGTGGAGTCGTATCTGGTCAGGTAGCGAATGGTTTCCACATCCGCCAGTTCGTTGATGGCCACCACCGGCAGCCTGGCGGTGAGGCCGCGTTCATAGAGGGCGCGAAAAACACTGCGACCAACGCGGCCAAAACCATTGATGGCCAGTTTCAGGGGCAAGGGTTCGCCGTTCAATTCAGCAACGACTCCACCGCTGCAACCACATTGTCTTCGGTAATGCCAAAGTGGTTGTAGAGATCCTTGGCCGGTGCCGAGGCGCCAAAGCTGGTCATGCCGACAACCGCGCCATCCAGACCCACATATTTGTACCAGAAGTCGACATGGGCGGCCTCAACGGCGACCCGCGCGCGCACACTGGGGGGTAAAACGCTGTCGCGGTAGGCTTTGTCCTGGGCGTCAAAGACCGCAGTACAGGGCATGGATACCACGCGAACATTTTTACCGGCAGCATTGAGTTTGTCGGCGGCGGCAACGGCGAGGGATACCTCAGACCCAGTGGCGATAATCACCGCCTCTGGTGAGCCGGTACAGTCTTTAAGCACATAGCCACCCTTGGCGATGGCGTCCACCTGTTCAGCCGTTCTGGGCTGGTGAGGCAAATTTTGGCGGGAGAAAATCAGCGCGGCGGGGCCGTCGCGGCGCTCGATGGCTGCTTTCCAGGACACGGCGGATTCAACGGTATCGCAGGGTCTCCAGGTGTGAACATTGGGAGTGGTGCGCAGATTGGCGAGCTGCTCCACCGGCTGGTGGGTGGGGCCGTCTTCGCCGAGGCCGATGGAGTCGTGGGTGAAGACAAAAATACTCTGCTGCTTCATCAATGCCGCCATGCGCACGGCGTTGCGGCAGTACTCCATAAATACCAGAAAGGTGGCGCCGTAGTTGATAAAGCCGCCGTGGAGGGCGATGCCGTTGACGATGGCGGCCATGGCAAATTCGCGAACGCCATAGTGGAGATAGTTGCCGGAAGCGTCTGCTGCGGAAATGCTTTTTGAGCCTTTCCAGATTGTCAGGTTGGATCCGGCGAGATCCGCAGAACCGCCAAAGAGTTCCGGCAGCAGGGGTCCGAAGGCATTGAGGCAGTTCTGGGACGCTTTGCGGCTGGCGATGGTCTCGCCTTTGTGCTGGCATTCCTCAATGTAGGCGGCGGCATCGGCGGCAAAATTGGGCGGCAGCTCACCGCCGAGGCGGCGTTCAAGTTCGAGCGCCTGTTGCGGGAAAGCGGTGCGGTAAACCTCAAATTTCTGCCACCAGGCTCTTTCCACGGCTTTGCCGTTTTCGAGGGCATTCCAGGCGGCGCGAATATCGTCGGGAATTTCAAAGTCGCCGTGCTTCCAGCCCAGCTGCTCGCGGGTGGCAATGATTTCGTCAGCGCCCAAGGGTGCGCCGTGGCAATCTTCTTTGCCCTGTTTGCCGGGAGAGCCGAAGCCGATAATGGTTTTGCAGCAGATCAGGGTGGGCTTGCTGGTTTCTGCGCGGGCAGCTTCGATGGCGGCTTTTACAGCCTCGGCATCGTGGCCGTCAACAGCGGCAATCACCTGCCAGCCGTAGGCTTCAAAGCGTTTGGGGGTGTCGTCGGTAAACCAGGCGGGCGCCTCGGCGCTGCCGTGAACTTCACCGTCAATGGAAATGCCGTTGTCGTCGTAGAAGGCAATCAGCTTGCCCAGCCCCAACGTGCCAGCGAGGGAGCAGGCTTCATGGGAAATGCCCTCCATCAGGCAGCCGTCGCCGAGAAAGGTATAGGTATAGTGGTCAATAATGTCGTGGCCGTCGCGGTTGAACTGGGCGGCCAGCACTTTTTCCGCCACCGCCATACCCACGGCGTTGGTAATGCCCTGACCCAGAGGCCCGGTGGTGGTTTCCACACCTGGGGTTTCATGGTATTCGGGGTGACCCGCCGTTTTGGAGTGGAGCTGGCGGAAATTCTTGATTTCCTCGAGTGGCAGATCGTAGCCCGTGAGGTGGAGCAGGGAGTAAATCAGCATGGAGCCGTGG
>JBFXIU010000063.1:0-15968 GCA_050175615.1 Porticoccaceae bacterium
ATGCGATTACTGCGCAGCTCATCCGGGTTGCCGATCCGCACCCGCCTATCGGGATTAGCGAGGTGCCATTCACAAAAGCGTGTGTCCACCGCTGCCATCGGGGATGTCGGGTCACCCTCGGTATGCCATTGTGGCTCTGTGGGAGATTGAAGCCTGACGTTGCGCATACACAGGGCATGGTGTTTTTCCGGCACTCGATTATCCGCCTCATGCTGCGCAATTTGTGAGATAGCCAGTTCCAACTCACTTCGTGGAAGAAATAATTTGGCCGCGTGTTCGTTAAATAGGTTGCGGGAGCGTTCATCGCTACCGGGGTTACCCGGTAGCGGTGTGCCATGAGCAGCATTGGTACCGGCGCCGTAGAATCCGTAGCCTTTTTCCGTTTCAGCAATCAGATATGGCAGTTTCACCGGATAGTGCATATGGCCTTCACGGATGTGCGCACTGCAGGCTTCGAGCCGCGCTTCGGATTCAAAAATTCCCCAGATAAACGCCGCCGGATCACGCCCGTCGATGGCGATGGGGTGAAAATCATTCTGTTCCAGGTGCTCGTAGAACCAGGACAAACCGCCTTGCTGGTACATGGTGGAGCGCTGGTCAATTCGCCTGCCATTGGCAATCATCACCGGTGTCACCAGCCCGCAATCCTCGGCGCGCCACCAGCGACTGGCCCAGTCGCTACCGCGCTGTTCTTCAAAAGCACCGTCACTTAAAAACGCCACTAGCCGTTCCCCGGGCAGCGGCATATGCACATATTGCAGTTCGGCAAAACCCAGATAGCCGCCTTCAATCAATCCGCCAGCGGTCTGCGGGTTTACGTGACTACCCAATGGAACACCAGGACGACCATCATCCGCCATGGCATAGCTGTAAAAATCCCGCGCCAACTGCGTCAAACCCTGCTCACTCAACGGATAGCGTTCGGCCTGTTCCGGATAAAGATTTTGCAACAGCACATTGACCGCATCGATGGCGGCCACACAGTGCCCCTGTCCCATCAACCAGCTGCGGGTGATACCGGCCAGGCGATTGGCAACCATATAGCCCGCATAGGCAGGCACCATATTCAGGGAACCGCCGGTATGCCCCTGTGGGTTGGATTTAAAGTCGTCTGCATCGAGTGCGCTGCCGTTGAAATTCACTTTGTTGGTGTAGGTCATATGCACCACCAACCACATGGCCGCAGTCGCCAGGCGGTCAGCGGCAGATAGTATCTCCAACACTTCATCGATCTGTCTAAACCGTCCTGTACACAGCAGTTGCTGGCAAAGATCGAACACTCTCACCTGCGTTTCATCCCGGTGTTGGATCACGCCATAACCTTCCGACCAGCGCGCAAAGGCAGGATATGTATCGCGATATAACTTTGCCCGCTGTTGTGTCCGATGATCGTTTTGTTGATCTATGGCATACATAGAAATTCCTCAATCAGCCAACGACTGAAATTCATTCTCAAAAGACAAGTGGTGTTGTACGGATCGCAACATGGCCGCTGCCTCATCGGCGACCACTACCCAACACTGCACCGGCGATGCCGGTGACGATAAAAGTAGTGGTAAAGGGGAGCGAGCCAGGGGATCTTTTAACGCGATGCCTAAGTGGGAAAGACCGGACAACAAACGACGGCAAATATCGATGTTGTTTTCCGCAATACCGCCGCTAAGAACGACACCGTCCAGCCCGCCCAGAATGGCGAAATACGCGCCCAGTGTTTTCTGGAATCGATAACGGAAAAAATCAAACGCCAGTTGGTGTTCCTGCTGTTCACTCGCAAACAAATCCGCCATGTTATCGATTCCGCCGGACAGACCCCGCCAGCCGGATTCGCAATTGAGAACCCTGTCGGTATCCTCGGGCGTCCAACCCTCCTGCCACTGCAACCAGGTCAGCAAACCGGGATCGATATCTCCGCTGCGCGTGCGCATCAACAACCCTTCATTGGGCGTAAAGCCCATGGTGGTATCGACTGGTTTGCCGTCGCGGATGGCGGCCATGGAACAGCCGCTTCCCAGTTGCGCAGTCACCAGGGTGTAGTGTTCGGCCTTGGGCTTCACTGCCTCCCAGTGTTTGACCATGGACTCATGAGCAAAACCGTGAAACCCGTAACGGCGTAATCGATATTTCTCAGTGAGTGCGACGGATAGTCCATAAATCTGTGACAGCACCGGCAGGTCGCTGAAAAACTCACTATCGAAAACCGCAAAAACGGGAATGGAAAATCGGGTATTCCGAAGCTGCTCAATCAGTTCAATGGCCGCCTTATTGTGCAGTGGCGCCAGTGGTATCAGGGTTTGCAGTTGCCGAAAATTATCGTCGTTGATGGGTATAGGTTTATGATATTCAGAGCCCCCGTGTACGACTCTGATAATCACCGCGCGAACAGCATGATTTGTCAGCACATCGGTCAGCCAAGGGGGCGCGCCAGGATAAGTCTGCGCAGCTGATTGGCCGACACCTGCTTGCCCAATAGCAACAGGCACCGTTGCACCCGCATATTCAAGCGCCGAGACGTTATGCGTGCTCCACTTGATGGATGAACTACCCGGATTCAACACCAACAGAACCGGTTTGTCATAGCGCGGCAAACTGCTCATCAGCTGGATAATCAGTCGGATGACTGCAAGCGGTTATAAATGGCCGCCAGCAACCACCCGGCGATACCCGCTACCACGAACCAGGCCACCAGCCCGATAACGACACCAGTGAGAGTCAAGTGCCAACCCATCTCATTCAGTTGCATATGCACCATTTCTCCGGACATGGACAACATCATGGAAGGCATTAACATCACCAGCAGACTGCAAGCCAGCCACAGTATCGCCGCGGTAATCGCGCTGGCCATCCCGAATTTGAACGCATTAAGTGTCATGATTATTCCTCCGTTTATGGTGGTGTATCTGTGAGAAATTAGTGTCTCTACAAATCCCCGAACCGGTTGGCAGACTGCGCCATACGCATCATTTCGTGCTCCTCCAGCGACCGGAGTGATTCCATCAACTCTTTGGCAGAGGGGATCTCCGCCCTGGAGGCGAGATAGCGATACAGTTCAATCACCTGCTGGTGTTGATCGACTATCACCTCCATGATTTGCGTCGCATCCAGCTCGGCAAAGGGGGCGTCGCAATGCGCATGCCGAACGATGGGGTGCTTTGCCACATATTCGTAACACCAGGTGTTCAGTGCATGCTCGTCGCCTGAGGTTTCAAACCCGCTGACTACCTTGGTCAGTGCCTTCTCATGATCGGACAGATACGCAAGGATCATCCGGGCCCGTTCATCCATATTCTTGTCCGCACAGTGGGATAAACACTGGCTGAGGTGTTGGTGAAATTCCCGAGTCCAGTGCAGCACATCTTTTAAGGTTTCAATTTGCATAACTTTTTCTCCGCTGTGGATTATCTCTTCGATTACAGGCGCAAAATATCGCGATAACCCGCCACATTCACCGCAAACGCGGTGTGCTCCTGCAAGTGCACCCGAAGGGCTTCAAGGGCTTCCGGGTCACCGTGAATCAGTTGAATTCGAGTAGTATCGGTCAGCGCTGACTGCTGTAACCACTGGGTCAGTTCGAGGTAGTCTGCGTGCCCCGACAAACCTGAGATGACTTTGACAGTGGCTCTCAACGGTACCCAGCCTCCGTGGATTTTCACCGCATCAACACCCTCCAGCATTTTTGCGCCGCGAGTGCCGCCCGCCTGATAACCGGTAAACAGTACCGTGGTTTTAGAACTGCCTAACAGGCGTTTGAAGTGGTGGAGAATACGACCTCCGGTAGCCATGCCGCTGCCAGCGATAACAATATGGGGGAAAGCCTGTCCGGCAATCGCCTTCGATTCGTCCACCGTGCGGGTATAGGTCACGCCATCGCATAGGCGGTAGCATTGCTCGTGACTCAACCGGTGCTGATCACTGAACTGGCAGAAAATATCCGATACTTTGATCGCCATGGGGCTGTCGAGATAGATGGGCATTTTGGGGATATCGCCCTGATCCATCAGGGTCGCCAACAGATGTTGCAAGGCCTGCGCCCGCCCTACCGCAAAGGCCGGGACTAGCAGCACGCCGCCGCTTTTGGCGACACGGTTAACAATTTCCGCCAACTGCTGAAACGGATCTTGGGTGTCGTGCCGGCGGTTGCCGTAGGTGGACTCCATCAACAGCAGATCCAGCTCCGGCAATGGTCGAGGGGGGGTCATCAGCACATCATCGAAGCGACCGACATCACCAGAAAAGCCGATTCGTTTCCCTTCCGCTTCAACGATAATGCTGGCGGCGCCGAGAATATGACCGGCAGGCTGTAAATAAAAACGGATATCCCCGACCTCGATCTGTTCATCAAACTCCACAGACTGAAATAGCCTCATGCTGGCTTCCGCCGTTTGACGGTCGTAAAGCGGCTCAGGGTGCGCGTGCTTGCCCAATTTATGTTTGCTGTAATACTTAGCGTCTTCCTCCTGGATATGGCCGCTGTCGGCCAATAAAATCTGACACAGGGCCTTAGTGGCGTGATGGGTAAACACCGGGCCGCGAAAGCCGCGCTTGTATAGCACCGGGATATAACCGGAGTGATCCAGATGTGCGTGAGTGAGCAGCACCGCATCCAGTTTGTCGATGTCCAGGGGCAAGGTTTGCCAGTTGCGTTCCCGCAGCCACTTGTAGCCCTGGAACAAACCGCAATCGACTAATACGGTTGTCGTTTCAGTTTCCAGCAGAAATTTTGAGCCGGTAACGGTCTCGGTGCCGCCGACAAAGGTAATTTTCATAATGATTTTCCTGGCAATTTAAGCATGCTGATAACGGGCGCAATCAGTTGCGACGTAATATCAATAGCGTTGGAAGGATGGGGGATGGTATTGGATGTGACCAGTTGGCTCAGGCCTGAGGCCAGTAAGGTTTTATCGGAGTGATCGGCAAATATGCCGTGCACCGCCACGCACTGAATGTTGTCGATACCTTTGGACCGAAGTGTTTTAACGCATTCCAGGATTGTTTGCCCGCTGGAAATAACGTCGTCGATAATCACTGCCGTTCTATCCCTGAATTCGTTGATGTCGGGCAGCATCACTTCGACTTGGCGATCCCCGAAGCGCTGCTTTTCTCCAATCACAAAAGGATGTTGACTAAAGGCAGCAATCTCATCAACCCATTGCTCGCTTTCGCTGTCGGGCCCTACCAACAGTAGGTTGCTTTGCGTTTTGAGCCAGTGCGCCAATGCCGGAGCCCCTTGCACAACACGACTGGGTATGGAATAGATTTCATCCAGAGAATGATAGCGATGCAAATGTGGATCGACCGTAACCAGCCAATCAGCATGTTGAGAAAGGCACTTGGCAAAAATACGTGAAGTAACCGCTTCCCCATCGACAAAACGGCGATCCTGACGCATATAACTGAGGTAAGGCGCCACTAACCCCACTTGCGACGCTCCCAGCTCCCGCAGTGTTTCCAATAAAAACAACAACGGCAGATATTTGATGTTTGGGTGTGACAGATCAGCCACCACAATACAGGCGCGATTTTCTACATCAGATTGAATACGCAGATAGGACTCCCCATCAGGAAACTGCCGAGCGTTAAACTCGCCAGGTTGACCACCAATCGCGTTACTGAGTGACTCAGCCAACGGATGATTGTTCAGGGAAAACACCACTGGAGATTTATCTTTCACAGCCATCGCCTCGCTCATCGTTCCTTCTCGACCGTAAAAATTGTCGATTGGCGATAAAACGCCATCGCATACTGTTGCTCTCCGATCGTATCGGAACAGAGCGTAAATAAAGGTTGTCCGACGGTGACCTTGTCGCCGACTCGAGCATGTAGACGCAACCCCGCAGCCGCTGTCGCCGGAGCGCCTGCCAGCTTCGCCAGACGCGCGAGTTGACGATTGTCGATAGCGGTAAGTGTGCCCGCTGCTGTGGCCGCTTCGGTATGTTGGTAGCTGGCGTCAGGCAGGGCTTTCATCCCACCCTGCGCGGCCAAAATGCGCTGGAACTGCTGCCAGGCTTTACCTTCATCCAAAATCGCGATCGCTCTTTCCAGCCCTTGTTCATAACGCTCTTGATAAGCAAGTGAAAACAGATGTGCAGCCAGAAACAAGGCACGCTCCCGAAGATCCTGTGGTGCACTGTGCTCGCGCTGCAATACTGCCAGCACATCCCGCGCTTCTTCTACCGGGCCGATACCACGCCCAACCGGCTGACTACCATCCGTAATAAGGCAGCGAATTTGAATACCACAGGCGGCTCCCACCTGGGTAAAGAGTGAGGAAAGGCGATCGGCGTCGTTCTGGGAACGCACTTTAGCGGTGGGGCCGACGGGAATATCTATCACCGCATGAGTGGAACCGGCAGCGATTTTTTTTGATAAAACCGAGGCGATCAACTGCCCTTCACCATCCAAATCCAGGGCCCGTTCAATGCGAATCAACAAATCGTCGGCCGGACTCAGGTTGACAGCGCCACCCCAAACAAGACAGGCATGGGTCTCAGCCACTACACGTTGAATCTCATTGAGCTCCAGATTGACGGTAGTCAGTGCCTCCATAGTATCCGCAGTACCGGCGGGAGAGGTGATCGCCCGCGAGGAGGTTTTAGGGATGGTGAGTCCCGCAGCGCTGACAATGGACACCACGAGCGGTGTGGTGCGGTTGCCCGGCAGCCCACCGATGCAGTGTTTATCAAGAACCATGGCTTCGTCTGGCCAGTTCAGCCGCTTACCACAGGCCACCATGGCCTGGGTGAGACTGATGATTTCATCTACGTCTAAACGGCTACCCGCGCACACACTGAGGAAGCTGGCGATTTCGATATCCGAATAGCGGTGGTCGCCGATGTCCTCGACAATAGCGGTAATCTCTTGATCACTGAGTTTGTGTCCAAAGATTTTTTTGCGCACGGCGGCAAGTGATGTCACTACCGGTGCGTGGTCGACACTAACCGCGGCGCCATCATCGACGTCCAAGCGCTGCATGGCACTTTTAGACAACCCTGCACTCCCGGAACTCAGTACCTGTTCGTCCACCACATACAGCGTGGCGATAACGCTGTTTTCCCCGTACCGCAGCATGACACGGCTGTTGGCAGTGAAACCTTCAGAGCGGCAGATGTGACAATCACTGCGCATATACACCACCGGTTCCTGGTGGGTGTCGATGCCCATGTCGATCACCTTAAGTGTGTTAATTTGATCCATTAGCATTTCCTGAACAACAAAATTTAGCCATTGCCTTTCTTTCAGTGGCCAGCAGGATTTCTCCACCACCATTTTTAATGGTGATGTTCATTATCCTGACTCAGGTGCACAACCTGCTTTCGTTTTTTAGATCCCAGAAATAGTTGCTCGCCGATAGCGATTAGCATCATTGTGACAACGGCCACACCCAACACAAATGGGTCTGAATTCAACTTCACCCAAACAAACCCGCTTAGTGCAAGCAAATCTAATATAATCGCAGTGACGGGAACCCAGCTTTTAGCTTTAACATCGTCCAACAAGTAGCGCAGAACACCCCAATGAATGGCGATATCCATCACTAGATAGAAAACGATGCCAAGTGCTGCTATACGGGAAAGATCAAAAAACGCTGTGAGCACAAGACCGAGTACCACGGTGTATACCAATGTATGTTTCTGAATGCTGCCAGGCATACCGAAGTGTCGGTGAGGCACCAACTTCATCTCTGTTAGCATCGCGAGCATCCTGGAGACCGCAAAAACACTGGCAAGAATCCCACCCGCCGTCGCAAGCATGGCAATCGCAACAGTGAACCACACGCCATATTCACCGAGTGCGGGTCGAGCGGCTGCAGCCAGGGAATAATCACGGGTCTCGATAATCTCACTGAGTGAGAGGTTACTGGCCACCGAAAAACCAACCAATGTATAGATGACGACACAAGCAGCAATCGAAATAACAATCGCGCGACCAACATTGCGGTGTGGATCGATCACCTCGGAACCACTATTGGTAATCGTGGTAAAGCCTTTGAATGCCAGAATCCCCAGCGCTGTGGCACCGAGGAAATTACTAGCTGAACCGGTCTCGCTTACATGGTCAAAGTCCACTGCCAGGCTATCAGCTAACCAGATGCCTACGAGGCCAAAAATCAGGATCCCGCCAATTTTCAGTAGACCGATAAACCCTGCAACCCCTTGAATCAGCCGATTACCCAGCAGGTTCACAATGAACGCCGCCAGAATTAGGGAGACGCCGAGTATAGGCGTCATTTGTCCTGATGGGTCACCGCCAAACAATTGCATGGTGTAGGAACCGAACGTGCGCGCAAGAAAGCTCTGAGCGATGACCATCGAAAAATACATTAGTAGCGCATTAAATGCAGTGGGCAACCGGTCGCCATAGGCCTTATGCAAATACATGCCAATCCCCCCTGCTGATGGGTAGGCATTGGACATTTTGATGTAGGAGTAAGCGCTGAAACCAACGATGATAGCGGCCGCGAGAAATGCCAGTGGGAATAATGCACCAGTCATCTCTGCCATTTGACCGGTTAGCGCGAATATTCCCGCCCCGATCATCACCCCAGTACCGAGCATTACCGTACCTGATAGAGTGAGGCTACCTTCGTCGTACTGTGTCGAACGAGCGTCTTTTTCGTCCATTCAGGACTCCTTTAAATAAAAGTTAAGCCCCCTGTCTGGGCTTTCGGTGCAAGGTATGCAGGATGCTTAAAAATGCAATTCTCTGTTTATCGACATAAACCATGGAGGTATACACTAGCGCTTGCGGCCAGCGACCAAGGGAATTTGATGACAGCTCCAAGGTTCGTGGTTGGCGTTGTCTTTAACATTCCCATCGATACATTTGTAATAGCCTTCCTTAAAGTGCGTCCACCAATCATGACTTACTTCGACGCCATGCTTTTTCAACACATCTTCGATACCATCCAGACGAATCCTGGTGGCGTCATAAGCAAGATTCAGAACATGACTTTTTTCGTCAAAGGAAATGGCGTCGAGTCCGTAAAGCTGATCGACCTCAGCAACCATTGCTTGCAGGTTGTTCTGATCGACAGGTGCCAGTTTCAAATGGCGCACCACAAGATTGATTTCTGATACGCCTAGCCGATGTTCTTTTTTGCCCATTTCGATTTCCTCTACTGAGGCGGCATCTTGTTGCAACAATGCGCTTCATGCTTGGCGTTATCCTTGATATTTTTATCTGTCTGCCGTTGCCAACCCAGCTTGGTGCGACTCCACCAATTGTCTTTAATTACCGCGCCATGCTTTTCGACGATGGCTATCATTTCATCGATATTATGGTGAGAGGCGTCATAGGCGATTTTGAGATTACCTTTCGTCATGTTCAGCCAAACACGGTCAACACAAGGAAGTCCATCCAACTCCACTGTGATAGCATGCGCGTTGCTTTCATTCACCCCACGTAAACTTAAGGTGTGCTTCGCTAGAAAACCTGGATTGATTCCTAATCGATGCTCTGCCACCACTTTCTCCAAATTATCGATTAGTAACGATCAATAGTCCGCTTTGCTTATTTCTTAATGTGTTTAGGACGACTCTTGCGAGCTTCGACCATGTTGTCCATCATCTGCCCCATCATCATCTGCATCATCCCCATACGCTCTTCCATCATTTTCATGCGCTCTTCGGTAGAGCTGGATGCCATGTCGCCTTCACCCTGATTTAGCGTCATCATGCATTGCTGCATCTCTTTCATATGTGCTTCGATGAGTTCATCCCGTTTGCCTTGGTCTGCTTCCTTTTTCAGCTGACCCATCAGGCGCTCCATGGATTTTTTGTGTTCTTGCATCATTGGCATCATTCGCTCATGGCTCATCATCATGCTGCCTTGCTTACCCTGTGTGTTCGGGTCACCGTCATGTTGATGCTCACCTTCGGCGAAGACTGGAGATGCCAATAATGCGGAAATAGCGAGTGCTGACATTAAATTTTTCATTGTTTTATCCTCAGACAGTTTCAGGTTCATTGATTTTAAATTTCGGAATCCACGCTGGCGTAGATTCCATATAATGGCGATATATTTCGCCAAATTCTTCCAGCGCCATCCGCTCCTCTCGCTTAGCGAGTCGCACGTAGACCACTACCAGTATCGGGAACATCACGAGCGTTGGAATGGTTGGCCACTGCAACAGGAAGCCGAACATAATCAGAATAAAAGCAATGTATTGCGGATGACGACAGCGGGCATACCAGCCTGTGGTCGCCAGCGACCGGGTCTGCTGCGCCTTGTGCAGTACACCCCACGCCGAGGCCAGCAAAAAGAAACCCAAAACGATCAGAACATTACTGGCGATATGCAGCGGATCCCAATGTGGATTACCTTCAAAACCAAGCAACGTGTGCAACAGGTGGCCGTTTTCGTGGGACAGAAAATCAATGCCAGGATATTTTTCCGCCAACCAGCCGGAGAGAAAATAAATGGTTAATGGAAAGCCATACATCTCAGTAAATAGGGCAATAACAAACGCCGAGAAAGCGCCAAAGCTTCGCCAATCGGTTTTGGTTTGCGGCTTGGTAAAGCTGAAGGCAAAGAAGATAAATATCGCCGAATTGAGTATCACCAGCGTCCAGAGGCCGTAAGCAGGTTCACCGTGCATGCTTCTTCTCCTGTAATGTATTGGGTCAACGGTGATGACGGTTTTCGTTTTCCCGGCGGCCTTCCTCCAGCCCACGTTGATAAGCATCCTGGTCGGATTCATCCTCATGCTTGCCATGGTCACCGTGACCGCCATGTCCCCCATGTCCGCCATGCATAAACAAATGCATAAACGGGCAGGCCAGAAGAATCAGAAAAGGTAAAAACTGCCAGACGTGTTGCCGGTGCTCGATCAATAGGAAATAGCTTGCCGCTGCAATTAAACCCAGGGCGGCCAGGCCTTTGGGGGTCAACCAGAATGATGATTTTTGAGTCGCCATATCACACCTCACCTGTGTAACTGAAAATCGTTGTCTGTTGCGCTGCGTTTGTCGTGTATCCACAGCAGATCGTTGACTGGCACGATACAGACCAGCCCTTCGCTATCGGCATTAACATACGCCGCATCCACAATCAGCTGCGCAATTTCCCTCGCCTGCTCCCCCTTGGCGTAAATTTCCATTTGAATATGCTTGATCAAGTGGTTTTCGTTAAAACTGTCGAAGTAATAGCCCCGGCCGCGAACCGGGTGTAAGGTAAAGCCCTTCACCCCGTGTCGTATCAAGGCTTCTCCGACGTCTTTCAGGCGAAACTCGTCAAAAATGGCCGTGACTTTATTGATGTTCATCGGGTCCTCCTGCCTATTTCACCGTGATCTGTCCACGGTACATCTGCATCTGGCAATGAAACGCGTATTCACCTGCTGCCAACGCGGGCAACTGAATGGTTTTCAATTTATTCAGTGGCAGGGTGTCGCTAATTTGCAGTTCAGGGATCAGTAAAGTCTCAGAACAGGGTGATTGATCTTTGCGGATAAATTTAATTTCGACCGGTTCTCCGGTTGGCACTTTAATCCGCGAAGGCGAATAGGTGCCATTTTCAACAGTAATCACCAGATCGTTTTCACCCAACTCTGCTTCTTTCGGCTTATAAAGCCAGAACCACCACACAATCAGAGCGATTAACGCCAATCCGGCTATATTGATCAGTAACATGTCGCATTTCTCCTGGTGTTGGACTTAGTGTTCCTGCGCTTTAAACAAACGCAGTCGATTGGCATTGGTCACAACAGTAAGTGATGAAAACGCCATGGCGGCCCCGGCAATCACCGGGTTAAGCAGCATGCCCAAAAACGGATACAACACTCCGGCCGCAAAAGGCACGCCGGCCACGTTGTAAATAAAGGCGCCGAATAAATTCTGTTTGATATTACGCAAGGTCGCTTTACTCACTGCAATGGCATCGGCCAAACCATGTAACGAACCCCGCATCAGGGTGATGTCGGCACTTTCAATGGCCACATCGGTACCTGTGCCAATGGCGAAGCCGACATTGGCGATGGCCAGGGCTGGCGCGTCGTTGATGCCGTCCCCGGTCATGCCCACCACTTCGCCTTCCATCTGCAGTTCCTGCACTTTTTTGGATTTTTCTTCCGGCAGCACTTCGGCGAAAAATTCCTTGATACCGGCTTTTTCCGCCACCGCTTTGGCTGTGGCGCGGTTATCGCCGGTGAGCATCACCACCCGGATGCCGTTATGTTGCAGGCGCTTGATGGCAGCGATGGAGTCTTCCTTAATCGGATCGGCTACTGCGATAATCGCTGCGAGCTTATTATCAACGGCGAAATACATCGGTGTTTTAGCCTCGGCGGCCAGCGCCTGGGCCTTTTCAACAAAATCACCGAGCTCAATGGCGCGCTCGCGCATGAGCTTTTCATTGCCGAACAACAGTGTTTTTCCGTCCACCTCCGCCTGCACACCGTGGCCGGCAATGGCGTTAAAATTGGAGACCTTGCCCATTTCGATCCCCCTTTCCTGAGCACTTTCAACAATAGCCATGGCCAACGGATGCTCGGAGCCGGATTCAAGCGTGGCAGCCAATCGCAACACCGCCTGCTCGTCATTTTCACCTGCCACCAACACATCGGTGACCTTCGGGGCACCGAGGGTGATGGTGCCGGTTTTATCGAGAATCATCGCCGAAATCTTCGACGCGGTTTGCAGGGCCTCGCCGTTACGAATCAGCACGCCCGCCTCCGCGGCCTTGCCCACGCCCACCATCACTGACATCGGTGTTGCCAGGCCTAGCGCACAGGGACAGGCGATAATCAATACGGTGGTCGCCGATACAATCGCAAAAGCTACCGCTGGTTCCGGCCCAAAATTCAACCAGGTCAGGGCGCTCGCTACGGCGATAATCATGACCACCGGAACAAAATACGCTGAGATGACATCAGCCAAACGACCAATGGGCGGCTTGGAGTTTTGTGCGCGCTTGACCATATTGATGATTTGCGCCAGCGCCGTGTCTTTACCAACGCGGGTAGCTTTAAACAGAATTGAGCCTGACTTATTGATGGTGCCCGCTGCCACGGTATCGCCAACGGCTTTTTCTACTGGCATGGGTTCGCCGGTGAGCATGGATTCGTCAATGGCGGTATGCCCTTCAACCACCTCACCATCGACGGGAATTTTTTCGCCGGGGCGCACCCGCACCACATCGTTCAGCAGTACCAGTTCGATGGCAATATCGAGTTCTTTATCGTCGCGAATGACTCGGGCGGTTTTCGCCTGCAATCCGATCAGGCGCTTGATGGCTTCTGATGTACGACCGCGGGCTTTCAGTTCCAGGGCAAGGCCAAGATCAATCAAGCCGATAATGATCGCCGTAGCCTCGAAGTAGACATGGCGCGCCTGATCGGGAACGGCGTCTGGGAAAAACACCACCACCATGGAATACAACCACGCCGTGCCAGTACCCAAAGCAATCAGCGTATCCATATTGGCAGAGTGATTGAGAAAGGACTTCCAGGCGCCGACAAAAAAGTGCTTGCCGGAAAAATAGAGAACACCAAAAGTCAGAATACCCACAACCAGCCAGGCGATGCGCTCTGTGGTTGTGTTGACGCTAACCTCGCCGGTGATCAGCGCATAGGCCATCAAAGGGCCACCCAGTGAGAGAGCAATCCAGGTTTCCTTCATCAAGCGCTTGTAATAAGCCTGATCCACCTTTTCTTTTTCGGCCAATGCATCATCTTCATTCTCAGCAGCTGCGGGCTTGGCGTTATAGCCCGCCTTCTCCACCGCCTTAAGCAAGTCAGACGCGGCTGCATTGCCAATCACGCTGACGGTGCGCTGAGCGAAATTCATTTCCGCGCTCTCCACACCCGATACCGCCTTCAGGGCTGATTCGATTTTTCCCACACAGCTGGCACAACCGGCACCCTCGATAATCAGTTCCTGGTGCGCCGCGCTATCAACATGAACATGGGGATCAGAACCGTGTTCATGATTATGATGGTGTGTGTTGTTATCGGTATCTTTATGACAATCCGGTTTGCCGGATTCCGTGTTCACTGAACTCATGGGATCACTCCTGAATTATTTGATGACCACCGCGGGAAAACCCGCTCGATCCAACGCCTCTATCAGAGCGTTAGACCCGACCCTGCCAACGACCGAAGCGACACCCGTCGCCAGATCCATACACGCATCGCTTACGCCGGAAACAGAGCGTAGCGTTTGCTCAATGCTTCTTACACAACCACCGCACGTTGCGCCCTGCACCTGTAGCCGCTGCAGCGGGATATCGCTATCTGAGTCAACACTACTCCGAGTGTTAGCTGCAGTGGATGACTTGCTGGCGCAACAGCAGCCGCCCCGGTGATGAGCAGGGCTCTCGAATTTCTGTGTATTCATGGCAAATCCTCTATGTTGATTTACTGGGCAAACTCTTCAATCAGGTGACAGATCATATGGCCAGTCGGCACCTTATCTGGCTTTTGGCTCCACTCAACCACGGCCTGCTGCATGCGTTCCCGCAGTTGCAGAGTCTCCGCGAACCGTTGTTCAGTTTCATTCAGGCGTTGGTCAATCAAGCGGCGTACCGTCGGGCAAGGCGATTTCTTCTTATCCGCGTGGTTCAAAATTTCCTGAATATCCTCAACGGAAAAGCCCAGTTGCCGTGCACTCAGCACGAATCGCAAGCGGTTGTAATCATTTTCACTGTATTCCCGATATCCATTGGTTTTGTTCTTCCCCGGTTTCAGAATCTTGATCCGGGTATAAAACCGCACCGTATCGGCCGTAACCCCTAAACGCCTGGCCATTTCGATAACTTTCACACAGCCCTCCTCGCAGCTCAGTCTGACTATCACAGGATTCAGATTAACCCCGAGGATCTGTTCCTTGCCTTGATATGAGTCTATCATCAGTTCTAAACCCGAGAGTAAATCCGAAGTATTTATCCGGCTTTTTGTCACCTTACACCTGTGTCCAAGACACAGGTCAAGCAATTTTTAACAGTCTTCCACTTTTGATTTTCAATATTTCAATCACCCTGAATCTGGCTGTATTTGTCTCGGTCGGTACCGATCAATTGTCTGTCCGCCAGCTTACGTATGAAAAAAAGCAAAGTGCCGATCATAGGAAAACATCCGGCCTATCCTAGGGCTGGGTACCTGACGGTAAGGTGACTCGTTCATTACATTGCTGTAATGGCCTTGTAAGTTCTTCGTCCAGCTATTCATCTACCTTGCCCTGCTTCCAAAGCAAATAAACCGCCGGCAATACCAACAATGTCAATACCAAAGCACTGAGCATGCCCCCCACCATAGGTGCAGCAATTCTGCTGACCACTTCCGCCCCTGTACCGGTACTGAACATGATCGGCAGTAAGCCGACAATAGTAGAGACTGTCGTCATCATCACCGGTCTAACACGTAAGCCTGCACCGTGAAGAACAGCTTCCCGTAATCCTTTCATACTCGGTGTGATGCCCCGCTCCTCACACTGAAGCAAGAAAAGCGTATGTGCCTGGTTGAGATAGACCAGCATAATGACGCCAATTTCTACCGCCACGCCCGCCAACGCGATAAAACCCACACCCACAGCAACGGAAAAGTTGTAACCAAGCAAATACATCAACCAGATGGACCCAATCATTGCCAGTGGTAAGGTGCCCATAATGATGGCGACCTCGGCAACACTGCGGAAATTTAAATAGAGCAGCACGATGATAATTGCCAGAGTCAGAGGCACCACGTAGGAGAGCTTCTCTTTGGCCCGCAACATGTATTCATACTGTCCCGACCAATTCAGGGAGTAGCTTGTTGGTAGTTCGACCTGATCGGCCACCACTTTCATAGCGTCTTCCACATAACTGCCGACATCCACTCCGTCGATATCGACAAAGGTCCAACCATTAAGACGGGCGTTTTCACTCTTGATGGCAGGCGGCCCGTCTTCAACATAAACACGAGCAACATCCCCCAATGCAATGCGCTGACCACTGGTCGTGACAATAGGCAGCAGAGCTAACTGCTCGGGAGAGTTGCG
>JBFXIU010000064.1:0-15936 GCA_050175615.1 Porticoccaceae bacterium
GGGTACGCCGGGCATATCTTCACCGAAGAACCAGAGCACCGAATTGGTGGCGGATTTGCGCGAGGAGCCGGTGCCGACAACGTCGCCGACAAAAGCCACTTCGTAGCCGCGAGCGTTGAGGGCTTCAATTTGTTTGATGGGGCCGACCACGCCGGGTTCGTCCGGGGTAATGCCATCGCGAGCCATTTTGTACATGGCGCGGGCATGGAGGGGAATATCGGGGCGCGACCAGGCGTCTGGAGCTGGGGAAAGGTCGTCGGTATTGGTTTCCCCGGTCACCTTAAAGACAGCAGTGGTGATTTTTTCGGGTACGTCGGGCTTGGACAAAAACCATTCGCCATTGGCCCAGGATTCGAGAACGGCTTTGGCAACCCCATTGCCGGCCTTGGCTTTGGCTTCAACGTCGTGAAAGGCGTCAAACATCAGTAATGTGTGTTTGAGCTGTTCGCCAGCGAGAGTGGCGAGCTCGGCATGGTCGAGCAACTCAACCAGGGTGGCAATATTGTAACCGCCGAGCATCATGCCGAGCAGTTCAACGGCTTTTTCCTTGCTGATCACCGGCGACGAAGCTTCACCTTTGACAATAGCAGTGAGAAAACCGGCTTTGACGTAAGCGGCATCGTCCACGCCCGGTGGAACGCGATTGGTGATCAGGTCGAGCAGAAACGCTTCTTCACCGGCGGGTGGCGCTTTCAGCAACTCAACCAGTGCAGCTGTCCATTCGGCGTTCAGGGGTTTGGGGGGCACGCCTTCGGCGGCGCGTTCTTCTACGTGTTGGCGATAAGCTTCAAGCACGGTCAGGTCCTCATGTTTGATGGGTTTACCCGCCCCGGTGGTTGCCGGAGTCGGGGCTATCGATGACACACATCGATGGGGGGCCGGATAGCCCGCGGATGGCAATTCTACCGGAAATTTCCCTCGCTGACTAAGCAAGATCGTTCCGCAGTCGAGTATCAGTGGATTTTTGTGGCAACAACGGCTGCCATGAATCACAGGCAATAATCCTGCCTGATAGTGGCGCCGTTGCAATTCCGCTCGCAATCCATAATAGTTCACCACTTCAGCGAGTGTAACTGGATCATTTGCCTCCGTCGGCAACACCAGCCAGGAACCAAGGACAATTGCAGGGCAATATCAGCACCACACAGAGGGTGCAATAACAGCAATTCAAGGAGCATAGCCATGTTCAAGCTTTACGGTGCCCCCATCAGTAATTACTACAATATCGCCAAGCTGGCGATGTTGGAAAAAGGCCTGGATTTTGAAGAAATTCACAGGATGCCGTCCCAGTCTGAGGAGTTTCTCGCCATCAGCCCTTTGGGTAGGATTCCGGTGCTTGAAGTGAGGGAGGGTTTTATTACGGAAACCCTGGTTATTATTGAATTTCTCGAGGATATCTATCCGGAAATTGCCCTGTTTCCCAAAGATCCGTTTAAAAAAGCTCAGGTCAGGCGTCTTTGCCATATGGCCGAAAAAGACATTGACGCCTCGGTGAGACCGCTGTTGGCCACGGTGTTTGCGGGCAAGGCGCTCGAGGACAAGAAAAAATCCCTGGCTGTGGCCAGGTTGAAAAGGGGGGTGGCAGCGCTGGATAAAACGGCTCGACTAAAGCCCTGGATGGCGGGAGAGAGCTTTTCCGCAGCAGATATTTTTGCCTATTACTGCCTGGGTTTTGCCGGCTTTATTGCCGATCGCTGTCTGGAGCTGGACATTGATACCCTGTCGCCAGCGCTTGCGCAATGGCGGGCGCGAATGGCTGAGCGGGAGTGGGTGGTTGAGCTGGATCGCGCCCAGATGGAAGGTATAAACAAAATGCTGGGAAAATAGATGTTTCTTGATGGAAATCAGGCAGCCATCAAGTGATAGATCAGCGTTAACTGATTCGTTACTGTTATCTCTTAGTCCTTTATCAGGAAAAATTAATGAAATCAACGCTTGGCGATTCGTTTGTCTATATCTTTCAAGAGAGAGTCGCTAATGCCGGGAAGGAGAGGTTTTTTAAGATTGGTTTTGCCAGTCATAACAAAACTGATGAGTCGATAAAAAATTGGAAAAAATACAAAGATAAATCAATCCCAGTCACGATTATTAGGAGAATTGCTGATTTGCAAACAGGCAATCCAAGACGAATTGACGTATATGCTGTGATTAAGTTCGCTGACAAAGGTTTTGCGAGAATTGCCGAGTCGCGGTTGCACCGATTTCTTAGCGATAAGGCATGTTCTGTACCTGAGTGGTTTTGCCTTTCTCAGAAAGAAATTGAACATTGTATAGAATCACTAAAGCAATGTGATGGGTATATTGAACACGAGCTGGCGGTTTGATCCTAAAAGTAGGCGGTGCGCATAGCAAACCATCGCTTCGCTATGTCTCACTGCCTCCTATTGTTGGTATTGCAAGGTAAATGTTGTTTTATGAATGCAATTAAAGAAAATTCTTGTCTCGCTGAAATTAAAGCCTTTTTGCCCTGTGAAACACCAGTAGCCTGGATTGAAGAGGCTTTGCGCCAACAGTCAGTTTTATTGATCGACCACGCCAACTGCGAGAAAAAAGCGGCGGGCACGGCCATGTCACTGATGTATAAGTACATCAATCACAGTGATTTGCTCAATAAGATGTCGAAGCTGGCGCGGGAAGAGCTGCGCCATTTTGAACAGGTATTGGAAATCATGATTGGTCGAGGCATAAAGTATGTCCACGTCAGCGCCTCCCGTTATGCCGCCGAACTGCGCAAGCTGATACGCCCCCAGGAGCCTTGGAAACTGGTGGATACCCTGATTATTGGCGCCTTTATCGAAGCCCGCTCCTGTGAACGCTTTGCCGCCCTGGCGCCCCATTTGGATGCTGAACTGGCAAAGTTCTATACCTCACTGCTGAAGTCGGAAGGTCGTCACTATCGGGATTATCTCAGCCTGGCGAAAAAGATTGCCGGTGCGGATATCAGTGGCCGTATTGCCATTGTTGGCGAAACTGAGAAGAGGTTGATCGAAAGCCCTGATTCTGAATTTCGCTTTCACTCGGGTTTGCCGGGGTAACCCCTATCCTGGCGTTGTTTTGATTTTCAGATCTCGACAGCCGGGTTTTTATCTGCGATCCAGAAACCTATATTCCTTTTCTTTGCCTGCCTTTTTGCCGCCGCAGCTGCAGACGCTACATCTTCCGCCTGGTGGTAATAGGGGGGATTTACTGTCACCACGCCAATGGCCAGAGTGGTGAGTGGAAAAAATACTATATGGCCGTGCCTGTCCTCGGCTGTGATGCCGTTGTTCTCCAGTTCCTCGGAGTCGTATAACTCTCTGGCGTGGAGATTGAAACTGGCGATGATATCGCAACACAATTGCTCCCAGTTTCGGCTCTGGAAAATGATAATGAAATCGTCCCCGCCCACATGGCCGACAAAGTCGATTCGGTTGTTGATGGTGTTGAGTATAGTGCGCGATAGAAGGCGGATCATCTCGTCGCCCCGCCAGTATCCGTATTGATCATTGTAGGGCTTGAAATGGTTGAGGTCGCAGTAGGCCACATAGAATGGCTTGCCGTTGCGTAACAGCTTGTCAATATGCTGGCTGATGGGAATATTGCCTGGAAGAAACGTCAGGGGGTTGGCATGCCGGGCAGCCTCAAGACGTTGCGCAGTGACGGTGCGCACCAGCAATTCTCCCGTACCAATGCCAAAGTACCTGCCGTTGTCGGTAATGATGAAGCCTTCGAAAAGATAGCGTTGATCCTCTGATGTCAGCAGTCCGATCATTTCGCCAATGTTTGCGCTGCGTTCGAGCAGCCTGGGGTTGTGATTCATCAGCAGGCTGCAGGGGCGTTGGCCGAGCAATTCCTTCTGGTAGGCGCGAGTGAACCTTTCCATGAAATCCCTGCGATTGATAAGTCCTACGGGAATATTGTTGCAGATCACAGGTAGAGCGTGGAGTTCTGGATTTGTCTGGAAGATATGAAGCGCAGTTTCATTGGGTTCGTCAGGCTCTATGGTGGGCGCGGCGATTGACAGTTTTTCGGCGTTGATCTGCTGTGAACCCAGAAAAAAGTTATCGCTGAGAACAGTGACTTCTTTGTTGGCGATGGTGGCGGCAGCGGCGGCCGATATGCGGGTCGCGGGTTCGGTTTCCGGTGGTGCGATAAAAAAGCCTTGGCCGAGGGTAATGCCCAAATCGCGAATGACGCCAAGCTGCTCCTCATTCTCAATGCCTTCGGCGATCAGGGTTCCGCCCAGGGTTTCACAGATATGACAGAGGGCGTGAAGTGTTTTGGATTTGTAGGCAATCTTGGCTATATCGGCGGTGAAGAATTTGTCGATTTTGACGAATCTGGGCTGGATTTCTGCCCAAACGCGAAGACTGGAATGACCATCACCGAAATCGTCCAGGGCAAAGCTGATACCTCTGCCATGCAGGCTGGTGGTCACAGCCTTGAGTTGTTCCACATCGGCGATGCGTTCGTGTTCGGTGATCTCGAAAATGAGTTTGCTGAGTGGCACCTCCTGCTGTTCCAACCAGCCGATAAATCGCGGCAGACCCCACTTTGTGGCGATATTGATGAGGACGTTGCCGCTGATATTGAGGAAGATAAAGCCCGGCACCTGCATTTCCTTTACTTGGTAGAGAATCCGCTCAATGGCGGCGATTTCCAGGCGTTCCCTCAACCAGGGGGACGTGGCGGTCGCGAACAGTGCCGCCGCCGATTGGAACTCGGTTCCCGCCGGGCCGCGAATCAGTCCTTCGCAGCCAATGACATTGTTTTTGCCAAGATTGGCAATGGGCTGGAAAACAGCCGTCAGCCAATTGCTCTCCAGAATGTGTTTAAGATGGTCGCTGGCAGATTGCTGCATAGAGTTAATTGGAACGTTGCGCACAGGCGCGGGACAGGGTGTATTAAAGTCAGAGTATGGGAGGCTCTGAAGGGCTGGGTTAATAGAGGTGTCTTTATATAAAAAAAAGATTGCTGTTTTATTGCAGCCTGGGGAGCGGAAGTATCCCTCAGCTCGCTATGGCAAAGGCGTGGAGTTTGACACCGTCAGCCTCAAGACTGGCATACCAGCCCTGTTGTTCCCAATCGCCGAGGACCACTCTTTTCCCAAAGCTATTATCGTGGATGCCTGGCCTATGGGTATGGCCGTGAATAAGGGTTTGGGCGTTGTGGGCAGACATCACCTCGTCAACAGTGTCGCTGTTAACATCCATGATATTGTCGGCTTTGTTGCTGTTGGCAGCACTGCTCTGGGTGCGCCACTTGCGGGCGATCTCTTGACGCTTTCTCAGGGGCAGGTGAGCTAACAGCCAACGATTAATTGGGTTGCGCACTTTGCGGCGAAATTTCTGGTAGTCGACATCGTCGCTGCACAGGGTATCGCCGTGGCAGAGGAGAATTCTGCCGAGATTGGCGTATTCGGACGTGTCGATGACGTGGTAATCCCCCAGCAGGGTTGCGCCGGTCTCACGGGCAAAACGTTTGCCCATAAGAAAATCCCGATTGCCGTGCTGAATATAGAGAGCGGTGCCGCTGTAGGTAAGGTCGCGCAAGCAGGCCACCACATCCCTGGTGAGCTGATCCGGGTCGTCGTCGCCAATCCAGGCCTCGACAAGATCACCGAGAATATAGAGGGCGCCGGCATTTTTGGCGTGGTTGTCGAGAAAATCAAAAAACGCCCGGGTGATGGCCGGGCGTTCTGGCGACAGGTGCAGATCGGAAATCAGCAGGTCAGTCATTGCGGTCGAGGTCTTGGCCGCAACCTTTATTTGTCGGCATAGGCGTCAGAAACACTGACGCGCTCGATAATGACCAGTTCTGTGGGCACGTCCTGGTGAAAACCTTTGCTGCCGGTGGGAACCGCTTTGATTTTGTTGACGGTTTCCATGCCTTCGACAACCTTGCCAAAGACGGCGTAGCCCCAACCCTGGGGGTTCTTGCCCTTGTGGTTGAGGAAATCGTTGTCGGCTACGTTGATAAAAAACTGGGAAGAGGCGGAGTGGGGGTCGTTGGTTCGCGCCATCGCCAGTGTGCCGGTATCGTTTTTAAGGCCGTTGTCGGCCTCGTTTTCGATGGGCGCACGGGAGGCTTTTTCTTTCATGTTTTCGTCCATGCCGCCACCCTGAACCATAAATCCATTGATAACACGGTGGAAAACAGTGCCCGCGTAGAATTGGTCGCGGCAGTATTGGAGAAAATTGGCGGCGGTTTTGGGGGCTTTGTCAAAATTGAGTTCGATGACGATGTCACCGTAGTTGGTATGTAGGGTAATCATTTATACATCCTTTGCTTGTTTCGGCGCCAATGATAAAGATTTTGGCCGCGAAAATGAACGAAAACTTGTCGGAATAGGCGGGGCGAGAAGAGCTGGAGGTTGATGATTTACGCTCAGCTACCCTGCCATCGGCCTGTATGCCTCTACCATTCACCAGGGCTCTGGCTATAATCGACTCCTTGAATGCCTAACATTATAAACGTAAAAAGGTCGCTATGGTTTCTCTGCCGGCAATGATTTTGCGTGCCGCACGGCACAACCCTCAGGGTATCGCCACTAAATTCAATGGTCGCGAGCGCAACTGGACAGAATTCGTTGAGCGTGTTGCCAGGCTGGCCGCTGGACTGAAAAGCTTGCCCATTGGCGTTCAAGACGGGCTTGGCGAAGCCGATGCCATCGCCCTCTTGGCTCTCAATAGTGACAGTTATCTTGAGGCGATGTTTGCTATTCCCTGGGCGGGCACTGCTGTGGTGCCCTTGAATACCCGCTGGGTTGAGGTGGAAAACCAGTACGCTATTGAGGATGCTGGCGCCCGGGTACTCTTTTTTGACGATCATTTTGCCAGTCAGGCAAAAAAATTACTGGAAACCCTAGACTCCCTGGCACTCTGTATCTATATGGGGAGCGACCAATGTCCTTGTTGGGCGCTTTCTGCAGAGGAGCTTATCCTCAGTCACAGCGCCATCGAGCCTTCCGCAAAACAGGGTGATGACCTGGTGGGCATTTTCTACACCGGGGGCACCACCGGATTCCCCAAAGGGGTCATGCAGTCCCACCGCGCCCTCTGGGCCAGCGCCATGGGCGCCATGCCTGATTTTGCGCTTTCAAGGGAGAGTGTCTATCTTCATGTGGCGCCTATGTTTCACATGGCGGATATAGCGATTTCCAATGCGGCCATATTGAGTGCGGCCAGCCATATTATGTTGCCCAGGTTTGATCCCGGCGCCGTCGTCGACATTATTGTCAGCGAAAATGTTACCCACGTTATTCTGGTTCCGGCGATGATCAAAATGCTGCTCAATCATCCCGATGCCAAAAAAATTGCCGCCTCGTCGCTACAGCGGCTCGTTTATGGGGCTTCACCCATGCCGGCGGAACTTCTCAAAAAATGTCTCGAAATCTGGCCGCAGGTGGGCTTGACCCAGGCCTACGGGCAGACGGAGCTGGCGCCGGTCGTCTCGACCCTGTCGGCGGAAGATCACCGTGACGGCGGCATTAAACTGAAATCTGCCGGTTTGCCCACGGCGGTTAGCGAGGTGCGAATTGTCGCCGAGGATGGCAGTGACTGTCCGCTGGGGGTGGCGGGAGAAATTTGGGTGCGCGGCCCCAATGCCATGCTGGGCTACTGGAACAAGCCTGATGAGACAGCCAAAACCCTGAAGAATGGCTGGGTGGCAACCGGTGATATCGGCTATTTCAATGAACAGGGCTATCTGTTTATTGCCGACAGGGTTAAAGACATGATTATCAGCGGGGGGGAAAATGTGTACACCACGGAGGTGGAAAACGCGTTGATCTGTCATCCTGCAGTTCTCGACGTGGC
Source organism: Porticoccaceae bacterium (assembly GCA_050175615.1). Taxonomy (GTDB): domain Bacteria; phylum Pseudomonadota; class Gammaproteobacteria; order Pseudomonadales; family Porticoccaceae; genus CAYXXZ01. Next base: position 7,797 of record JBFXIU010000064.1, read on the forward strand.
AGTGATTGGTATTCCCCACGACGAATGGGTTGAGGCTGTTCATGCTATTGTGATTCTCCATCAGGGGCAGTCGCCCTCAGAAAAAGAGCTAATCGATCACTGTCGCGACAAAATTGCCGGCTATAAATTGCCCAGATCCATCAGCTTTCGGCGCGAGCCCCTGCCGCTGTCAGGTGCTGGTAAAGTCCTTAAAACCGAGCTGCGCAAGCCATTTTGGCAAGGCGGGGGCAATTATTAGCCCGGCAATAAAATAGCTTTCCTGTCTATTTTGTTGCGCACCCTTAAATTTGTTGTGCACCCTTAAAATAGTGGCGGAAATGCGCAAATTTTCTTTTATTTTCAGGGGCTGTATTGATCTGTCGGCCAGTGGGGGTACATCTGACCGCCCTGGGCGGTGGAAATGCCGACTTTGCAATGCCGACATTGCAGCGTAAGAAATCAGCCTTATACCCCATTAACCGTACATATAAGGTTGCCTGGTTAATAATTCCCGTCAGCAGCTCAGTTGTTTGAGGAGAAATGTTGCTGTCTGGTTTCTCGGTTGGGTTCCTGAAGGCTATAATGCCCGGCTTTTACGGGGTAACGCTGGCAGCGGAGAACCTCGACCCTATTGATCAATGACACGCCAAGCAGAGCAGACGGGATTTCGATGGACGCCAATCAAAGCCACAATTTTATTCAGCAAATTATCAAAAGCGACCTGGAAAACGGGGTTGTCAGCAAGGTTGTCACTCGATTTCCGCCAGAGCCCAATGGTTATCTCCATATTGGCCACGCCAAATCCATCTGTATCAATTTTGGCCTTGCCCGTCAGTTTGGCGGTGAGTGCAATCTGCGCTTTGATGACACCAATCCGGAAAAAGAGAGCGACGAATTTGTTCAGGCCATTGAGGAGGACGTGCGCTGGCTGGGCTTTCAGTGGGCTGGTGAGGTGCGTTTTGCCTCCGATTATTTTGACCAGCTTTACGACTGGGCGATTTTCCTGATAAACAATGGCAAGGCCTATGTGTGCGAACTCAATGCCGAGGAGACCCGCGCCTACCGGGGAACCCTGACAGAACCCGGCAAAAACAGCCCCTACCGGGATCGCCCCATCGCTGAAAATCTGGCGCTGCTGGAAAAAATGCGCGCCGGTGACATCGAAGAGGGCAAAATGACCCTGCGCGCCAAAATTGATATGGCGTCGCCGAACATGAATTTGCGCGATCCGGTGCTCTACCGCATCAAGCGCATGGCGCACCACCGCAGCGGCGACAAGTGGAATATTTATCCATCTTACGATTTTGCCCACGGCCAGGAAGACGCCATTGAAGGCATTTCCCACTCCATCTGCACTCTGGAGTTTGAAGATCACCGCCCCCTGTACGAATGGTTTATCAACAATCTGCCGGTGCCCAGCAAGCCGCGCCAGTTTGAATTTGGCCGCCTCAATCTCAATTACACCGTTACCAGCAAGCGCAAGCTCAAGCAACTGGTGGACGAAAACTATGTCGACGGCTGGAATGATCCGCGCATGCCGACCATCTCCGGGCTGCGCCGTCGCGGCGTCACTCCGGCGGCCATTCGCAGCTTCTGCGACAGCCTGGCGGTGGCGAAAACCGATGGCACTGTGGATATGGCGCAGCTGGAGCACTTTATTCGCGATGACCTCAACGACAATGCCCATCGCGCCCTGTGCGTGCTGCGCCCGTTAAAAGTAGTGATCACTAATATTGAAGAAGGTGCTGTTGAGTACCTGAGCGCCGCCAATCATCCCAATCGCGATGATCTCGGCCACAGAACCTTGCCTTTCAGTCGTGAAATTTATATCGATATTGATGATTTCAGCGAAGATACAACCCTCTCGCGCAAAAAATTCAAGCGCCTGGTGCTGGGGGAATGGGTGCGCCTGCGCTCCGCCTATGTGATTCGCGCCGACGAAGCAGTCAAAGATGAACAAGGCAATTTGCTGGAACTGCGTGCTTCCGTTGTTCCAGGCACCCTGGGGGAAAATCCGCCGGATGAGATCAAGCCTCGAGGAGTGATTCACTGGGTCTCTGCCAGTGAATGTGTCGATTGCGAGCTGCGCATCTACGACCGCCTCTTCAGCGAGGCTTTTCCCGAAGCCGGGGGCAGACATTTTCTCGACAGCATCAACCCGGATTCACTGCAGGTACTGACGGGCTGCAAAGGTGAAATGGGTCTTGCCAGCGCCACTCTCGACACCCATTACCAGTTTGAGCGGGAAGGCTATTTTTATCTCGACAGCAAACACAGCGGTGAAGACAGGCTGATTTTTAATCAGACCATTGGGCTAAAGGACAATTGGTCGAAAGACTGAAGGGCATCTCTAAAAATGTACTTTTTGCACTCTGGCTGCGTCAAGACTGTGCTCGCTCAGTCACATATTTCAGTATATGCTCCGTTCGCTGTGCGCAGCCTTTCCTTGCCAGAGAGCAAAAATCCCTATTTTTAGGGACACCCGGAAATAACTTCTATACTGCAACCATACTCAGGATTGCCAAAACGATGACACTACAGATCTACAACACCTTGAAACGCGCCAAAGAGCCTTTTGTGCCCCTCGAACCCGGCAAAATTTCAATGTACGTCTGTGGCAATACCGTTTATGACTATGCCCATATCGGCCACGCGCGAGTGATGGTGGGTTTTGATGTCATTGTCCGCTACCTGCGCGCACGGGGCTGGGATGTCACCTATGTGCGCAATATCACCGATATCGACGACAAAATTCTCAACCGCGCCACTGAAAACGGCGAAGACTACAGCGCGCTGACGGCGCGCATGATCGACGCCCAGCACGAGGATGAATTCGCCCTCGGTGTGGCGCCGCCGGATATCGAACCCAGAGCCACCGCTCATATCGAGGATATTATCGATATGGTGCAAAACCTGATCGACAACCACTACGCCTACATGGCCAATAACGGCGATGTCTATTATCGGGTCAAGCGCTTTCCGGAATACGGCAAACTCAGTGGCAAAAAGCCCGATGAATTGCTCGCCGGCGTGCGGGTTGAGGTTGGCGATTTAAAGGAAGATCCCCGTGATTTTGCCCTGTGGAAAGCGGCGCCGGAAACGGAGGCGGGTTGGGAGTCGCCCTGGGGTTGGGGTCGTCCCGGCTGGCATATCGAGTGCTCCGCCATGTCCACCTGCCATCTCGGCGACAGCTTTGATATTCACGGCGGCGGTCCCGATCTGGTGTTTCCCCACCACGAAAACGAAATTGCCCAGAGCGAGGCGGCCACCCACAAGCACTATGTCAACTACTGGATGCACGCGGGAGCGGTGCGGGTTAATGATGAAAAAATGTCCAAATCCCTGGGCAATTTTTTCACCATTCGCGAAGTGCTGGCCAAATATCACCCGGAAGTGGTGCGGTTTTTCCTGATTTCCAGCCACTATCGCAGCCCCATCAATTATTCCGAAGACAATCTGATTGAGGCAAAAACGGGGCTGGAACGGTTTTATGCCGCCCTTCGCGGTGTTGCCGGCATTTACGCTATTACCACAGGGGAAATGCATAACAGCCCCTATTATCAGCGCTTTGTTGCCGCCATGGATGATGACTTCAATACCCGGGAGGCCATCGCCGTACTCTACGACCTGGTGCGCGACCTCAATAACGCCAGGCGGGACGGAAATCTGGATCTTTCTGCCAGACTTGCCTCGGAACTCAAGGCCATAGGCGCGATTCTGGGCATTTTTCGGGATGACCCCGACAGTTTTTTTCAGGGCGTCAGCAATACCGAAGGCGATGGTTTGAGCGCGGAAAGGATAGAGGCTCTGATTGAAGAGCGCTTGCAGGCGCGCAAAGACAAAAATTTTGCCCGCTCCGACGAGATTCGCGGCCAACTTAAGGTTCAGGGTATTGAGCTTGAAGACAGCAAGGATGGCACCACCTGGAAACGGCGCTGAAGCTGATGATTCTGGTGAGCTGCACAGCGGGTCTGGTGCGGCTGGGCGTTTCTTCGCCGTCAGCGCCTTGATCTTATAAGCGCCGCAAGGATTGTGCTGCTATTAGTCTTATGGATATTCAATCAATTGAAATAAAAAGGATTTTACGGTGTTTCGCCGGTATCTTTGAGGCCGGCAGCAAAAGAATAGGGAGATGAATGGCACTGACTTAACGCCAAAGCCGGGCTTTTCGTCATTCCCGCGCAGGCGGGAATCCAGTTTTTTCAGGGTCTCGAGACTCTTGGATTCCCGCCTGCGCGGGAATGACAGCTAAGTCAGTGCCATTCAATAGGGAGATCTATTTTGCCGCCGGGTTAGTTGCCCCGTTGCGCGGAACTAAATAGTCCCTTGTGGCATCGGCTGCAGCGTGTAAAATTCGCCGTTTGATGGTAATTACCGAGGTGGAGGTTTCAAATGAAACCCCGTCTTACCAGGGACTGATCTGAGACTAACTATGAGTCTGCCATGCGCTTAAAGAGCATCAAACTGGCGGGGTTTAAATCCTTTGTGGATCCCACGACAGTACATTTCCCCAGCAACCTCTGCGCGGTGGTGGGGCCCAATGGCTGTGGCAAATCCAATGTCATCGATGCCGTGCGCTGGGTCATGGGCGAGAGTTCCGCCAAGCACCTTCGCGGTGAATCCATGACCGACGTTATTTTCAACGGTTCCGGCGGGCGCAAACCCGTGGGGCAGGCGTCCATCGAGCTTATTTTTGATAACGGCGATGGCTCCCTTGGCGGTGAATACGCCAAATACAGTGAAATCTCCATTCGCAGAAAAGTCACTCGGGATGGCCAGTCAAACTATTATCTGAACGGCAACAAATGCCGCCGCCGCGATATCACCGACATCTTTCTGGGCACCGGACTGGGGCCGCGCAGCTACGCCATTATTGAACAGGGCATGATTTCCCGGCTGATTGAGGCCAAGCCCGATGAGCTGCGGGTCTTTATCGAAGAAGCGGCGGGCATCTCCAAATACAAAGAGCGCCGCAAGGACACCGAAAGCCGCATGCGTCGCACCCAGGAAAATCTGGAGCGCCTGACGGATATTCGCGAAGAATTGGGGCGCCAATTGCAACGGCTGGAGCGCCAGGCGCAGGCGGCGGAAAAATATGCCGAATTCAAAAAGGAGGAGCGCCTCCTTAAAGCCCAGCTTCAGGCATTGCGCTGGCGGGAACTCAATGTTCAGATTCAGAGCAAACAGTCCCAAATCAGCCGCCAGGAGCTGGATGTGGAAGCGCTGGTCACCGAACGCAGCAGCTGCGATACCGCATTGGAAAAACTGCGTAGCCAGTACACCGATGAAAGTGACGCCTTTAATGAGATACAGGGCGAATTTTATGCCGTGGGCGCGGAAGTTGCCCGCATTGAACAAACCATAGAGCACGCCCGCCAGCGCGCCCGCGAGCTGCAGGACGATATACAGCAAACCGAGCGCAACTTCGCTGAATCCGAACAGCATCTGCGTGCCGACCGGGAAAAATGCCAGCTCTGGGATGAGGAACTCGCCCAGATAAGTCCTCAGCTGGAGGAGCTGCGCGGTCGGGAGGAAACCCTCGCGGATAGCCTTAGGGAAGCGGAAGAGGCCATGGCCATCTGGCAGACCCGCTGGGATGAGTTTAACCAGCAGGCTGCCGAACCCCGTCAGCAGGCGGAGGTTCAGCAATCGCGCATTCAGCATTTCGAACAGGTGCTGAGGCGGCTTGCAGAGCGTATTCACCGCCTCGAAAACGAACACCAGGATCTCAATATCAGCCCCGCCCAAGAAGAGGTCGCTCTATTGGAGGAGCAACTGGCGGAATTGGAGCTGGTTAACAGCGACAAGCAGGCAGAATTGGCGCAGCTGACCCTCACCATTGATGAGGCGCGCAAGTCCTATCAGGCCAGCGGCAGGGAGCTGGGGCAGGTGCGGGAAAAAATTCAGACCACCAAGGGGCGGCAGTCTTCCCTTGAAGCGCTGCAACAGGCCGTATTGGATGACAATGGCGGAGAAAAAGACTGGCTCCGCCATCACCATCTTGACTCGGCTCTGCGCCTCGCCGAAAGCCTGCGGGTGCAATCGGGCTGGGAAACGGCGGTCGAAACCGTTCTCGAGGGCTATCTTCAGGCGGTTTGTGTCGACAGTCTCGACCAGTATGTTGAGCCGCTTGCTCAATTAGCCCAAGGCGAGTTGATTCTCGTGGACAGGTTGACTGGCTCGACAGCGGCAAATTCCGCTAACGGGATCTGTCTCGGCGCTGTTGTCGAAGGCCAGAATATCGGTCTCCTGGCCTCTGTCTATGGGGTCGATTCCCTCGACGAAGCCTTAAAAATTCGCGCCACTCTGGATGCCGGGCAATCGGTGATTACCCGCGACGGCATCTGGATGGGATCCAATTGGGTGCGAATTTCCCGGGAAAAAAATGCCGCCAGTGGCGTTCTTCTCCGCCAGCAGGAACTGGAAGCCCTGGGCGCAGAGCTGGAACAGCTGTCCGCTCAGCTCCAAGCCCTGGAGAATGCCCAGTCTGACAGCGAGGCGGCGCTTAAAAATCTTGAAAACAACCGCGAAAGCCTGTCCCGTGAAATGTCGGAACGGCAGCGTGAGTACGCCGAACTGCGCTCGAGAGTCAGTGCCGGCAAAATGGAAATCGACCAGCTGAGTGCCCGGCGCAGCCGCGCAGAATCCGAGCTTGAGGATATTCGCCAGCAGCAGCGTGCGGAACAGGAAAATCTCGGCGAAGCGCGCCAGCTGTTGCAAAGTGCCCTGGATATCATGGAAACCCACACCCAACAGCGGGAAACCATGCTCACAGAAAGGGATAACTGCCGCACTCGTCTCGATCAGGCGCGGCAGAGCGCTCGCCACGGCCGCGACAGGCTTCATGAGCTGGCCATGCGCGAAAGCGCCATCAGCACCCAGCTCAGTGCGGTCAGAGAAAGTATTGCCCGCCTGGAAGTGCAGGTGGCCAGGCTTGAGGAGCGCAGAGAACAACTTCAGGCGGCACTCAATACTCAGGATGATCCTTCCGATGAACTCGGCCTGCAATTGGAAGAACGCCTTGAAAAACGTCTCTCAATCGAGAAAAAACTCAGTGATGCCCGCCGTCAGCTTGAGTCGGTTGAAGAGGCCATGCGCGAGCGCGAAACCCGCCGCAGTCAGCTTGAACAGCAGATTATGCACAAGCGCACCGAGCTCGAGCAGACCCGTCTTGCCGCCCAGGAAATCAACACCCGCAGCAAAACCATTGTCGAGCAGATCAACGCTCACAACTACGATTTGCAGGTGTTGCTGGCAGAGCTGGATGAGGGCGCCAATCCCCGCCAGTGGGAAGAAGAGCTGGAACGCCTGGCAGCTCGTATCCAACGTCTCGGCGCGATAAATCTGGCGGCCATCGAGGAGTTTAAAACCGAATCCGAGCGCAAAACCTATCTCGATGCCCAGAATGCCGAACTGGTGGAAGCCCTGGAAACCCTGGAAACGGCGATTCGCAAAATTGACCGAGAAACCAGAACCCGTTTCAAGGAAACCTTTGACACGGTCAACAGCTCCTTGCAGGAGCTGTTTCCCAAGGTCTTCGGTGGTGGCCATGCCTATCTGGAGCTGGTTGGCGAAGACCTTCTCGACACCGGCGTGTCCATTATGGCGAGGCCGCCGGGCAAGAAAAATACCACTATTCACCTGCTCTCCGGTGGTGAAAAAGCGCTGACCGCCATCGCGTTGGTATTCTCCATTTTTCGTCTTAATCCGGCGCCTTTTTGTATGCTTGACGAAGTGGACGCCCCTCTGGATGATGCCAATGTCGGGCGCTATGCGCGGATGGTGGAAGAAATGTCCTCCCAGGTGCAGTTTATTTATATTACCCACAACAAGATCGCCATGGAGATGGCGCAGCATCTCATGGGTGTCACCATGCATGAACCGGGGGTGTCGCGTCTGGTGACTGTGGATGTGGACAAGGCGGTGGAGTTGGCGGAGGCCTGATTTAAGAGCCTGGCTCTGGTGTGCACTCTTTGCCAGGTGTGCGGTACGAATGCTGGTAAAATGCCGCTGACGGTTTTTATTGGCAGTATATTTTTTTACAATGGCTGTCAGTTTTAAAATTAGTGAAAATGGAATTTTCTTCAGACCTGGACGACGCCGGGATGGAAATGGTGCCAATGAAAACGCAGTCACACTATTGGTGCTTCCCCCACAGACG
>JBFXIU010000065.1:0-15907 GCA_050175615.1 Porticoccaceae bacterium
GATCAACGGCTGCATAACTCCAGGATTTTCGACAGTAAACCCTTTATCTGGCAGGGCACTGCTAATAATCAATCCTCCCGAAATATCTTTGGCAGGAAAGCTGCTCCAGGTCGTCGCAACTATTTTTGAATCACCATTTTTCAGTTTATAAATTTCGAATTCGCCGATAAAACCGTAATCGCTACTATCGATGACGATATCAAAACCGTCATAGATTTTTGCTTTAGGAAAGACATTGTCAGCGCTGCCTGTCCAACGCAATAAATAGGCTTTTCCAGTGTGGCTAGCGGCGCTGACATACATGCCACTACTTCCATCGGGATGCTCAAGAATATGCATCTTTCTTATTTCATCCAGGTTATCGAAATAGGAAACACCCAGATACTCTTTTGTATCGCCGTTAAAGGCAAATATTTTTATGCCATCAAAATAGTATCCATTTTCTTCAAACGCGCCTCCTGTCACCGGCTTTGACGACGTCAGTCCACCGATAAAGACAGTATTTCCCGAGGTCACCGCTGCGCGCACGGCGACAACATTTTTCCAGTCTTCGGCAAACTGCTTGTTATCGGTTTTGTACACAGACAAGCGCTTTGATTCGATGTCGTAGTTATACAAAACCGGCTTTCTTTCATTATCAGATATACCACAGGCGTTGGCGGGGCTTAAATGATTATAGACATCGACATTATCCTTGGTGGGATTGGGAAGACCAGCCAAATTCAGCCAGACGCTGCACCAGCCATTAATAAAAGCGCCGTACCAAATTTCATTTTTATAGGTGGTAACGCCCCATGCATAGGTTCCATTTCTTTTGCCAATACCACCTTCCCTGGGATGATCAAAGGAATAAGGATCGTAATCGTTTCTCGAATCATTGAGAGCGTAAAAGGTTTCATCTACAGGAGCTTGAAAAACTTTTTCCCAGTTATAAGTATCCGCCGCGGCCATATTCATATTAAACAGCATAAGCCAGGACAAAATACTTATTATGAATAGCTTCATAAAACATTCCTCATTCGAATTAAGCTAAGAGGCTGTACAGCCATGTGCATCAGAATTTTTGAAAATCTCTTTTCAGTTTTGTAAACCTTATTTATTTCCACTGATATTGAGACGATAAATAGCATATCCTGCATGTTTACCAATATTGGCCTCGCTGGAGGTGCCAATATAAAGATCGCCATTGACCTCAACAAAGGTTCTGAAGCCATTATTGTTTTCATTGCCAAAGCCATTCGCGGAGAGCACTCTTACTGGCTTTTCCGGATCTTCGAGGACAACAAGATCACCTCCACCCACATAACCGCGCTCCTGGGCAACCCGGTACGCTGTATGAATAAAGAACTCCTGCCTCTCTTCATCATAGTTGGTATTGTGGATGTAATCTTCCAGGCCCCCGGAGTAATCCATGGTGCCAATAAACAATTTGTCTTTATAGACAAAACTTTTCCAGGTGTAATTATTGGTGCCGAAACCAAACCCGGCGCTGCCGTGGATGGGTTTTAAACCCATTTTGTTGCGGCGCATTTCCCAGGCTCTGGTTTTTCCGTTATAGGCAGGCAAATACTCATTGCCATACAGCATTTTTACTTTGGGCGCATTCAGATCAGCAAGATCAATCTCGAAAAGGTGGGCTGCACGGGAGTAGGTAGCTTTAACCAGCTGCTCCTGAGAGGCTGTGGATTTTGCCAATGCTTTGTCATAGCTATAGTAATCCCGCGCATAGGAATTACCGATCATCATGGTGCCAAAATAGAATTTGCCTTTGTATTCAGACAAAAGACCACCACCCCAGATATAACCAAACAGTTTGTCGGGGTCAAAATCTTCCAACATAAAAATCGGTTTAATTGTCGCTGGTTTGGTTTTTGAAAAGCCATTCACAGGCATAGGGCTGGTAACAATCAAACCACCGGATTTTTTATGGGCAGGCCAGCTGTGCCAGGTGCTGAATGCCAGACGATAACTGCCATCTTTGGCAGAAAAGGGAACGATTTCGCCAATCAATCCATACCCGGAATTGTCAATAACAATATCAAATCCTTGAAATTTTTTGCTTTCACGGGGGGGAAATGGATTTTCTTTAGTACCTGTCCAACGCATAAGGTACGATTCACCGCCTCTGTTGGACGCGGCCAAGTAAAGCCCGCTAGTGCCATCAGGATGCTCTACGGTTTTTAATTCGCGAATTTCATTGAGACCATCAAGAAGCACTGATCCCAGGTATTTTCGAGTCTTTGCGTCTATGGCAAATATGCGTGTGCCATCCCAAAAATATTCATTGGCCTCATTGGACATATGTTCGCTTGGCTGTATATTTTCGGCGACAAGACCGGCAATAAAAATAATGCCATTAATATTGCCTGCGCCCCTGATCGCTTTGACACCATCCCAGTACTGGTTAAATTCAGAGTCGCTGTTACTGTATATTTCAAGATCGTCAGTTTTGGTGTTGAAAATATAGAGTTCAGGCTTGCGGTTATTATCAGGGATGCTGCAGGCATTTATTTTGCTGTTGTAATTATAGAGATGCTTGGTCTGCTCGTTTCTTGCCGGCAATCCCGCGTGGTATAGCCAGATATCGCACCAGCCATTGATAAATGCACCGTACCAAATTTCATCTCCAACATTGGTAACCCCCCAGGCATAGCCGCCGTTGCGTTTCTCAACACTGCCAGGCAAAGGGTGCTTGTCTGAGCGCGGATCATAGAGGTTGCGCGGATCGCCAGAACCAAAATAGGATTCATCAACTGGAGCCTGGACAACCTTTTCCCAGCTGTAATCATCCCCATAAGAGAGAGCCGCTCCCATCAACGCCAGGCTTAGCACGGCGGCAGATCCTAATGGCCTATATTTTCTGAATAACATAATATCTAATCTTTTACTCAGGCAGTTATTTTTAGAGCAATGTGGTTATCCGCATCCTGATTTCGACAGCTAACAGAATCAGGAATAAGGCATCACCCAGCTAAAGTGAAAAATCCCGGACAATCTTGCAAGATTGTCCGGGATCGCTGTCAGAACCGATACTGAATATCAAAGCCATAGGTTCGTGGATCTGCATAGGAACCGCGAATACCGGCGCCATTGACAACCAGATCGTCGAAATACTCTTCATCGGTCAGGTTGTTGCCCCAGACGGAAATTTTCCACTGCTCGCCATCGGGAATATAGGCGATATTGGCATTGACAAGGCCATAACCATCCTGAGTCAGATTCCTCATATCCGGGTGAACGACAAAGTCGAAGTCGTATTCACTTTTGTAGGAGTAATTGACCATAACGGGCAAGGTGCCGCCGGGAACATAAAAATCGTATTCAGCAGAAACAAATCCGGAAAATGACGGAGAGCGCAGCATCTTTTCGCCGTCGGCGTCATAACCGGGAACAGAACGGGCGCCAGCCGCATTGGGATTGCCGGTAACGATGGCATTGAGAATATTGCCTACAGCAATATAGTTTTCGTACTCGGAGTCGTTATAGTTGGCGCCCACTCTCAAGCGCAGGGCATCATTAACCTGCCAGAGGAGATCGAATTCTGCACCCATTACCGTAGCGTCTGCTGCGTTCTCGATGAGATTAACGACAGCTCCCGTATTAGGGTCTGTTGCTGCCCGCGTCACCTGGAGATCGGAATAGTCGTAATGGTAAATGGCGCCATTAAAACGAACACTGTTATCAAAGAGTTCTGTTTTCCAGCCGAGTTCAACCATATCGAGAATTTCAGGATCAAGTGTATCCACCGCCTGGCCGCTTATGGCGTTAACCTTACTGGCCGGATAGTCAAAGGCGCCGCTCTTGAAGCCGCGGCTGAAGGTCAAATAAGCCATTCCCTGCTCGAAGCTGTATTCCAATGAGACCTTCGGTGTAAATTCTTTCCATTCTTCTTCATCACTAAAGGGAAAAGTATGACCCAAGGGAAAATATCCCCCACCTGGAGCCCTTACTTCCGCTTCTTTTTCTTCAATGGTGTAGCGGCCGCCCACAGTTAAAGACCAGGCATCTGTAAAATCATAGGTTGCCTGGCCATAGATTGCCGATGCTGTGGTTTTAACGGCAGTGTTGCCCTGGGAGCCAAATCTTCCCGCAAGACCGTCCCTGAGATCGAGATTGATCTGAAATTGATTGATATCCTCCACATAGAAAAATGCACCGGCAAGCCAGTTCCAATTGCCATCCAGGGACGAAATCAGCTGAAATTCTTGCGAGTAGGAGTCAACATCAAAGTTCTGATCAACGCCATCGAATAACCTGGCACTGGTGCCGTCGGCATCACCCTGGTCAGCATACATTTTGAACTTGTCGTAGGTGGTGATAGAGGCAAAATCGACTTTGTCAAAGGCAACATCGAACCTCAAACTGACATCGATTTCCTCCACATCAACAGAGCCATCACTGGCCGTCGCTACATAACGCGGCTCCGTACTGGAGATACCCCCAGCGGCAACACCTGCGTTGATGCCGTAGGGTGGTGTGCGGTCGACAATATCGGAGCCCTGGGTATCATCGCTCTCCCTGTAGCCCACAGTCAGCCTCGAAGTCACATCCTCAGTGATATCCCAGCGAAGCTTGGTTCTGTAAGCGGAAGTATTGAGATCATCGAGCTCATTTCTACCGCGTGGATCCAGATTGAGCGCAAAACCGTCCCGCTCTTTGTCTAGCATGGTGAAACGGAATCCGAAAGTATCGCTGACCGGCACATTGACAGTGCCAGAGACGCGACGGGCGCCGTAATTTCCTAGTCCTGTGGTCAGCTCTCCTTCAATCTCTTCGCCCACATCTTTGCTGATAACACGAATGGCGCCTGCAGTGGCATTGCGGCCGTAGAGAATACCCTGGGGGCCTTTCAACACTTCCACTCTTTCCACATCGGCAAAATCGAAAAAGATGGCATTACTTCGACCGATGTAGCGGTCGTCCATATAGACCGCCGTACTGGGATCCTGGCCCGCAAAGGCAAAGCGAGAACCAATACCACGCAGCCAAAAAGACTGCCCCGTAGATGTTGTCTTGCTCGAAATCAGCCCTGGTGTAGTCGCCTCAAGGGATCTGGTATCAGTGATACCGAATTTGTCCAGAGCCTCACCATCAAACGCGGTCAGCGTCACAGGGACATCCTGCAGATTTTCGGCGCGCTTTTGCGCCGTCACTATCACTTCCTCCAATACTGCGGCATTGACTGATGCCGTTAACATCAGCGTAGCAACAGGAATCGCCATCGCTGGCGAATAAACAAATGCTTTCTTATACATATGACCCCCTTTTTACATATCAAGCAACGCGCCGAATGGCAACGCCGAACCAATAATTTATTTAGTGTTTCCTTAAAACTAGCTCACGACAAATATTATTATTAAAATTGTTATATTTCAACCCCAAGAAAAAAACTTAATATATTAAAAATCAATAAGTTAAAAAATATACTAATTAAATTATCGTTTTTTTGAAAAAAATATTTTTTAAATTAACGTTTTTTATAAATTGAAGCCTATAAACTTTGCCTTTACTAACAATGGGAGCACCTGTTACAGAAAAGCCAAGCCGGAAGCTTCACCAGCTGCCTGAATTTTGCGCCGAGATCAAGTGAAAAGCCGGCAAACGCAACCGGTTGCAAGCCGCCACTCAGCCGCAATGACCTTTAGCCTGTTACAACAGGGCAAAATCCTGACTTCTGAGTGCACCGACGCAGCTTCCGGGCTGAATCAGAAGGCACAGATGCGGTATTGTTTCAAGAAAACTTCCCATATCAGGACAGCTGACCGCTACGGTCACTCTGGAAAAGAAAAACAAAGGGGGAATGTGCCAACGCAGCTATAGTCCGACTCCGCTGACGATAAGGGGACAGAAGCGCCGAAAACAGTGAAGGGAATAGACGAATTTTTCGCGCTTACCAGGCTTGTGCTGGCCTTTGGCAAAAGGCGGCGCACTGACCATAATGAATATCACAATGCCGATTTTGCCGATTTTGCCGCAGCAAAAGTCGGCATTGTGCGCTGTAGCAACCCGGCGATAATCCACGCAGGGTTGCTAGGGTCTGTTAACACAGATGGTTTTTATAAAAATGGAGGGACGTTTCAGCTGTATTTGGCCACATAGTCCCGGGCATATTCCAGGTAATTGCGATTCCAGCAAAACTCAGCCCAACCCACGCCCGCTTTGCCCTCGATCGTACAGGTCAGCGCCGCTTCATTGAGCTGAATCATGGGGTCATAGCTTTTAAGTTCGGTACTGGCAAAGGTTTTACAGTCAACGGAAACAGAGCGCCCTGCGGTATCGGTTACAGTTACCTGCACCGACTGATGCATCATGCGCTCATCAAATTGGTATTTGTGCTCTATAGCAACGATTTGATGCATGGCACCATCTTTGTAAACATAGCCCTGCTGATGGAGGCGACCAAAGGACTGCATTTCGTAAAAATGGATGCAGACATCACCTGTGGTTGCATGAAACCATTTGTAGTGCTGGTTCAAACCCCAAATTCTCGGCCCCCAGGAATGGTCTCTGATCATCAGGGAGTCAACAGCGATTTTTTTGCCATCAATTTCAAGATTTCCGGTCAATCTGCCGTGCTGTTCTGTGCGGTCGTTACCAAAGTAAGGAGGAACACCAGGCTCTTTGGTACTAAAGGCATACACAGGGTGAAGACCTTCGTACCTGAAATCCATTTTGATACGATCGCCTTTCCAGGCGAGATCGACAGTTTTATGGGGCTCCCTGATGGCCATATGAAAATGACCGACGTTAAAGTCGTAAAAATCCAGCGACGCTGGCACCTGCATTGTCGACTCTTCAAGGACGAACTCGCCAACTCCCGAGCCAAACACACAGGCTGCGCCCTTGGCCTGACCATCCCAGGTGACCGTGGGATACATCCAGCCGGCAATGCCATGCTCCGGCAGCATAATCATATGAGCGAGAGAGTCGCGACCGCCATCTTTTCCAAGCTTATGTCGATTTGCGTGCTCGTCGGGAAATTCTGCAAAATTTTCTGTCATTTTTGGGGTAGCCAATTTTTATCCTCTCTTTTTTTGGTGGGGGTGTGTTAACCGCCCCATACTAGTCAAATAAAAATCGACTTTCAACAACACAGCGAAATGGCGCATGTCATTCAGGCAACAGAATTCATATGGCAATGGAATGCCTTTTAATGGAAAATTCTCAAGCCAACAGTAAAAGTAACGATTAAAATTGTCATCATCCCGATACCAAGATGCACTTTATGAAACCAACCACTTCTTTCCGGACTTTGGTCAAGAACAACAAGCGATGAGCACAGCTCCCGATCTTCGCCACAGCCTGATTGATCAAACCATTCGCGCCGTGGCTGAGCATGGCGTTGAGGGTATTTCACTGCGGGCAATTACCGCTAATGCTGGCTGCTCGACGGCAGCAGTTTTTCAGTACTTTGGCAATAAAGCCGGCTTAATTGATGAAGCGATGAAAAGGGCGCTAGAGGATGATATACGCGTCCACAACCAATTCGCGGAAACAACCGCTGGATTGGTGCTGCATCACCAGCGCTTTGCCGATCAGCTTGCTTTCTATATAGAACAGCGCAGCAACTCCATAAGCGCGCGCTTCTGGTCTGAAATCCTGTTTAAATCCGGCCAAATTCCACAAGCAAGTGCCCATCTCCGCAGCTGGCATGCCATGCGCATCGACTTTTGGCGGTCACGACTTCTTCAAAGCAATGGCAACCCGAATCTGGCGCCCATTCTCGCCTGCTACTGCACCATGGAAGAAGCTTACGCCTACGCTCTCGGCGGGCGGCTGGAATATAGCCTTATGCTGCGGGAAACAGCGACGGCAATCACGGCAAACAGTTTTAGTAATAATGGCGCCACTCAAAGCAGTGAAATCAGCAAATGGCTGGACAGAAGCGCGCAGCGCTTTGAAGTTTCAACAACCTCAGAGCGCAATGCCCTCAGCCAGGGATTGCTGGATTTGGCCGCCAAACATATTATCAATCACGGCGTCGACGCATTGACTCAGCGCAAAATCACCAAGCTTGCCGGAACCTCTTCAGCCATGATCGCTTACCACTTTGGCAATCTGGACGCTTTTGTCAATGAAGCCATTTGGCGGGCTTTGGCGATTGATATTCCCAACGAAGTCCATCCCTTTATTGAGGGTGGCCGCAAACAGACCTCCCTCCCTCAATGGGCAGGATTGCTCACCAAATTTATAGTTCCAGCCAGAGAAAGTCAGACGGGCAGAAACGGTTTTTTTATTGGTGTTGCCCGTATTCTCGGGCAGACTGCCCTGCTCGTTAAACGTCGCCAGGAACTGCAACCCATTGTCGACCATATGCGTAAATTTGAAGGCAGGGGAAGCTATACGGCAAGCCAAACCATCTGGCCCCCGAACCTCAAAATCAGCCGTGCGACCGCGGCAGCCTTTGCCGTTTGGATAAAGGGTCAGGCCATTGTCAATGAAGCCTTAGCCGACACCGGCAACCATACTGAGTGCCTGCTCGATGCAGCATCGCTGGTTTTTGGTGTTCAAAAGCAGTGATCCCCGACGGCATAGACCATCGGCCTTTGTTATTAACCAGCGGCCATTATCAGAACCACGGCATAACAGGCTATTCCCTCTTCCCGCCCTGCGAAGCCAAGCCGTTCGGTGGTCGTTGCCTTGATATTGATTTTATTCTGCTCAACAAGGCAATCAGCGGCCAGATTTTCGATCATTGCGGGGATATGGGGAGACATTTTCGGCGCCTGGGCAACGAGGGTTAAATCGGCATTGCCCAGCACCCAGCCCTTAACAGTCAAGGATTCAATCACCGTACGCAGTAACTGGCGGCTGTCGGCATTTTTATAGGCGACATCGGTATCGGGAAAATGTTTGCCAATATCACCCAGCCCGGCGGCGCCAAGCAGTGCATCGCAAAGGGCGTGAATCAGCACATCGCCATCGGAGTGAGCCACCAGGCCTTTTTGATGGGGAATATTGACGCCACCGATGACAATGGCATTGCCTTCCCCAAAAGCATGAACGTCATAGCCGTGACCAATTCTCATTGCAACTCCACAACGGTGCTGTTGAATACGATTGTTGGCGCTGGCGGCGCCTATTGGTTGCGTTCAAAATCCTGCCGGGAAAGCAGGTTGCAACTTTGGGAATCCTCATCAAAGACAATAATCACCTGGCCTTTGTCGATCTGCTGTTTAACCTGGGCAATCTTGCTATCCAGGGAAATCTCTCGATCGCCGTAGTCGGTGCCCCCGCGAAGCACATAGGATTCAATAATGGCGTCCAGTAATTCGCCGCTGAGTCGGGAAGGCGGTATGGCTATCACGGCACTTACTTTTCCAGCAGGTTATGCCGCACTCGAGCAAGCACGTCTTCGCTGAGCCCCAGGGTGTCGACAAAAAAATGTTGCGGCGAGTCATGGCTCTGATGCAAAAACTCAAACATGGCCTCGAGGTAGGCAGGTTCAGCACTGAAGATAGGGCGCAGGGAATCTTCTTCCCAGTTTTCAATGACGGTGTGATCAAACATTTGGGGGGACAGTTTCAAAATATCGACCCGCTCACTATAGAGTGGCTGGCTGAGCATATAGTCCTGGAGAATACCCTCCTTGGAAACGCCCAAAACCCACAAAATCAAGGCACAGGATACACCCGTGCGATCCTTGCCCGCTGTGCAATGAATCAGTAGCGGCAGCTCGTCTGGATCGGCGAGAAGCTCAAACAGTTGACGGAAATATTGCCGAGCCTGGGGTTCGCCAATGAGACGAAGGTAGATACTGACCATAAACTCCCGAGCGGCTTCCGGGCTGCGACTGGCGCCAGAGGCGGTCACCAGTTTTTCCAAAGTGTGCTCTCCTTTGCTGGTCAACAGCGGCATATGACGATGCTTGACCGAGGCGTCACAGACCCAGTTTGTCGGCGCCCGCCCACGTTCATTGTCGCGGCGCAAATCGCAAATATTGCGGATACCCAGAGGCGCAATTTTGTTGAAATCATCCGCCGTCAACTCGGCAAGCACGTCGGAGCGAAAAAGTACGCCGGTTTTTACATGGTTGCCATCGGCAGTTATATAGCCGCCGAAGTCGCGAAAATTTTTCGCGCCAACCAAAGGAATGTGTCGATCTGCATACGTCATAACAAATAAATTTCCTGTTCAAATTTTGCCTGCCTGGTGCTGAAACCGGCATGGCGATGGTTACTCTTCCACTTTGCGAAATAACAGGGTCATCCTGTCACTCTCACCAATGGCGATATATTTTTCCCTGTCGGTATCCCCCAGCCTCAGGGTGGGTGGCAGTGACCAGACACCGGCGGGATGGTCACTGTTATCAAGGGGATTGGCGTTAATTTCGCTCTTTGCCACCAGCTTAAAGCCGGCTTTCTCTGCAAGCTCGATAACCGCAGCTTCGGTCATGTAACCCTTATCCAGCATCCACTGACGATCATTGCCTGGCGGAGCCCTGTGCTCAACCACGCCGAGTAGACCGCCGGGTTTCAATGCTTTATAGAACAACGCAAATGCCTGTTCCTCACTACTGTCGCGCAACCAGTTGTGAACATTGCGGAATGTCACCACCCTGTCGGCACTGTTATCCGTAATACCAAGAACACCGAGACCAGGATTAAATTCGACAAGCTCCACCTCTGAATAAACAGCGGGATTGGCTGCCAGTTTATTGGCGAAATCCTTTCTGACCTTATTAAAATAAGGCACAGGACTTTCACTGCTAAAATGGGCGGCATAGAGTTTGCCCTGCCCCTTGAGCAACGGCGCCAGTATTTCTGTATACCAGCCGGTGCCAGGCCAAATTTCCACAACCGTCATGGAGGCGTCGATGGCAAAAAAATCGAGCGTTTCCTGTGGGTGGCGAAATTCATCCCGCTGGCGATTTTCAGCACTGCGATGATCTCCAGAGAGAATTGTCGTCAAATCCGCCGCGACAACGGATGTCAAAGGCAACGCCAGGGTCAGTAGCAGTCCTATCATCTTTTTCATACATACTCCTACATCAGCTCTGTGATAATTTGCAGGTAATACCTGCACCGCTTCCACTATAATGTCTTAAAACTCGCACATAGTGACAGGATAAGAATTTACCATGAACAACCACTTGGTCATCAGCATACTTACCGACGACAGACCCGGTGTGGTCGAGCAGATCGCCGCCATCATCACCAACCGCCAGGGCAACTGGCTTGAATCCGCCCTGTCGCGATTGGGAGGAAAGTTTGCCGGCATCATTCTTGTCGATGTCCCTGTCAATGACCAGGAGGCTCTTCAAGCTGATCTCGCCGGCCTCGCCAGCAAAGGCATTCGCGTTACCGTGGATCACGCCGGATCGGCCGCTGCCCCCGGTGGCGAACCGGCGGACTTTGAGGTCATCGGCAACGACCGCCGGGGGATTGTCGGTGAAATCAGCCATGTTCTGGCCAGACACAATGTCAGTGTCGATGAACTTTACACCAATACCGAAAATGCACCCATGAGCGGCGAATTGCTCTTTAAAGCCTCTGCCAGAGTCATTATCCCCAGCGGCATGAGCAGAGAGGATTTACAGGGAATCCTTGAGCAGCTTTCAAATGATCTCGTGGTTGAATTCAAGGATGCCTGAACCCATTGCCATGACCACATTCTATCAGGAAAAGAAACAATTCTTCGACAATTTACTCACAGTCTATGGCAGAAAGCCCGTTCTTGAGGTTCTTCAGGACAGCTCTATTCCTGTCTTTCGCCTGCACTTGGCCGACACCAACCAGTCTGGCGGCATTCTCGCCGACATTGAAAAACTGGCCAGCCTACGGGGTATCGAAACCCGCTATCACAGCCGCGATGAGCTGTCGCGCATTTCGAAAAACCGTCGCCAGGATCAGGGCGTAGCTATTGACCTCAACTGCCCGGGGTACCAGCACTACAAAGACTTTCTCCGCGATCAGCGCCAGTCATCATTTCGCCTCATTGCCCTCGATAAAATTACCAATCCACAGAACCTCGGCATGATTTTGCGCTCTGTCAGCGCCAGCCCCCTTGACGGCATTCTTTTGCCCACCAAGGGCAGCGCCCCCCTATGCCCCCTGGTGATCAAGGCCAGTGCCGGAACCCTGTTCAAATGCACAATTCTGCGCTGCGACAAACTTGACGACGCCCTCAGTGCTTTTGCTGAAACAGGCACAGATATCTGTGTGCTGAGCGGCTCCGCCGACACCTCCATCAACGACTACCACCCCCGTCGCTCGGTTATCTATGTACTCGGCAATGAAACCCAGGGGGTATCGCCGGAAGTTTCCAAGCTTGCCAATACCCGTCTGCGCATTCCCATGAATAACGGCGTCGAATCCCTCAATGTCGCGGTGACGGCAGCGTTGATTGCCTTTCGCGGCCTTATTTGAAGGGGCTATTAGGTAGGGAAATTGCTAAGGGCTTTTGCTAGGTGGAAATCAGTGTTTCGCAGTCAGCAGCTCGTCAATACAACGCAGTAATTGAACCACTTGAAGACCACCTTCGAACCCTGGGGAAAAAAATGCTTCCGCCATGGGCGCGACCCCGGAGCTTGTTGGCAGTGGCGCCCGGTTTTCCACCAGAGTCGACAGCCTGGGAATAAAAACAAACTGCAACCACTGCTCAAATGACAATGTATCAAGGGCGAAAGGTTGCTGACTGGCAAGGGCTTGGCCTGGCGGCGCAGTGGCTGACCACAGCTGTGAGTCCCGCAAAAGCTTCTCCAGTTCGGCAAGCCTTGCTTTCAATTCATCGTATTTTGCGGACATTAGTTTTATGGCGCCTCAATCGATCTCCCGGCGAAACGGCGGCAACGAATCCAGCAATTGGCGGCCGTAAAATTTGCTGACCAAACGGCGGTCGAGAATGGTAACCCGCCCCGTATCCGTCTCTGTGCGTAGAAGGCGGCCGCAGGCCTGAATCAATCTCAGTGACGTATCTGGAAGCGTCATCGCCTGAAAAGGTTTCAGGCCAAGGGACTCCAGCCACTCCGCCTGCGCGGCCTGGAGGGGGTCGTCGGGAACCGCAAAGGGCAGTTTGGCAATAATCACGTGATTGCAGTAACTTCCCGGCAGATCCAACCCCTCGGCAAAGCTGGCAAGACCAAAAATAATGCTGCCATCGCCACTGTCTATTCGCTCCTTGTGGCGGCGAATAATTTCGCTGTGGGAGTAATCCCCCTGCATCAGCACAATAGTTCTCAATTCCTGATCCATAGCCGCAGCAACAGATTCCATCTGGCGGCGGGACGAAAACAGTACCAGACTGGCCTCAGCTGTATTGACAAGGCTGTTGAGATTGTCGATCACTGCCTGGGTGTGGGCGCTGGCGTCACTGGCGTCGGCTCCTATATTCGGAATTGCCAAAACCCCGGCACTGGCGAAATTAAAGGCGCCGGGGACAGCCAGTGTTGTGGCATGGCCGGGAAGGCCGACGGTGGCGGCAAAGCGGTCAAAGCGACCCAGAGCGCGAATGGTTGCCGATGCGGCGACCACGCCAAAGGCGCGATACCAGAGATTGGTGCGCAGCAGGTCGGCAGCGGAGATGGGGGAAACCGACACCACCACATCCTGTCCCAGTTCATCGGGGGATAACCACCTCGCCCTTGGCGGCTGGTCGGGTTTATCGGTTTCCGCCATTTGTGTCCACAATCCGGTAACCGCTTCCACCCTGGCCAGCCAGTTGCCGACACCCTGATGGACTTGTTCGAGATCGACGCGGGGAACCGGGCTGAAACCGTCGAGTTTTTTCTCGAGGCTGGAAGATAGATCGTCCAAATGGGATTGCAACTTGATAAAACCTCGAGCCAGAACCACGGACAAATCGCGAATTTCCAGACCCACATCCCCCAGGGGAAATCGAAAATGGCTGGCGTTGGCTGGCAGCTTTTCATCAAGAATATGGCTAAACAGAGGCGTGGCCTGGCGCATGCTCTGAAGGGCATCGCCAGCAGCGCTGCCGATCTGATCCAATTGAGAAACCAGACCAGTATCGCCAGCCAGGGTTTTGGCGGTGATGGCCAGGCCTTTTTCCAGCTGTTCCAGCCATTGCACCGTCGCCTTCAAGCGACAGCTGGCGGCAAAGTGGCGCAGGGTGGTATCGCCGAGACGGTGAGCCTCGTCAAAAATATAAATGGCCTGCTCTGGCGCAGGCAGAATAGCGCCGCCCCCCAGGGACAGGTCGGCCATCACCAGATCGTGGTTGGCAATAATGCAGTCAGCATCTTCAAGTTGCGCCCGCGCTCGAAAAAAGGCGCACTGTTGAACCTTGCGGCAGCGGTGACCCGTGCACTGACGGCGATCAACCGTCAATGCCCGCCAGACGTTGTCATCAATAAACTCCGGCCAGGCGTCGCGGTCGCCGTCCCAGTCGCCCGCCGCCAGACTTTCATCGAGTTTTTTAAAAAAATCGCCACTGACCTTGTCGCTGTTGAACGGTTTTTCATCCTCAAAAAGAAAAAGCCCGGACTCACTGGCATCGGCAGCATCGAGGCAAAGTTCAAGGCGAATATTACAGAGATAGCGCCCTCGCCCCTTGGCGACGGCAAAAGAGTATTTCCAACCGGTGGCGGCAAGCAGCTCGGGAATATCCTTTACCATCAACTGGGACTGCAAGGAAACCGTTCCAGTAGCCACTATCACCTGCTTGCCCATCGCCCGCGCCACCGGCAAAACCGGCAACAGATAACCCAGGGTTTTGCCGGTACCCGTTCCCGCCTCGACAACACAGATGGGCGTATCCCCCTCCCGTTCGCCCTCTTCATTCACATCCACTTTGCCGAGGGTGGAGGCAATAATGCCGATCATCTGGCGCTGTCCCTGGCGCGGCTTGAGGTCGCGATAGCGCAGAAAGCTGCGATAGCCTTCCTGAATGGTAGCTTTCAGGTCTTCACTGAGTTCTGGCAAGCCCGTCTCCTGATGAGGCCATGGTTTCAAGGTCAAAGCGACTCTGCACGGGATTGGCGTAGGTTTCGAGGAATATCCTGGACACCCCCTCATTTTCCTGAGCCACCCTTGCCATCAGCTCCTGCTCCACATCTCGCCAGTCGCAACGGGGAAATCCGGCTTTGAGTTCGACAATGCGGTCATCGCTGCCGTGGAGTTTCTCCCAGGCGATCAGGTTGGTGGGATGAAGTTTGTAATTGGCAATAATCTGGCGATCCATCTGCAGGGCGAGATCATCGGCATCGGCAACATGGCTAATAACATCGCCATAGGCGACATGAACGGCGCCCTTGTAACCGACAATACCCTGGTAAAGACTTTTAAGGTCTTCATGCTCGGATTTTTTGTAGCTGCCCGTGGTGTGGAGCTGATAAATTTCCCGCGCCTTGTCAAGATCACAGGGGTCGAACATATAGGATATGGCCACAGGAACCAGATTCATTTCCGCAATAGCCTCCGCAAAACTCTGCTCCCGGTCTTTGCCCAGTCCGAGCATTTTCAGCAATGCCGTTTCAGTGCGATCGATACCGTTTTTGGCGCGACCTTCCCGCTGGGCAATCCACACATGGGAGCGATCCACCAGCAGACTGTGGCGAATATAGCGGGAGAGTTTGGTAAGAGCGGCAAGCTTATCGCGCTTGCCCTTCACCGAGCGGCGCACGATAAAGCTTTTATTGACTCTCATCAAATCGGAGGAAAACGGTTTGCTGAGCAGATTGTCGCCAATGGCAATGCGCACAGTTCCCATGCCGTGATTGTGCAGGGACAAATTCACAAACGCGGGATCCATGGCGATATCGCGGTGATTGCTGATAAAGAGATAAGCGTTGTTGTTGTCGAGGCGCTCCAGCCCCGATACGGTAAAGATAGAATCTGACTTTTTGAGCATCTTTTCCATCTGCTCGCCAATCAGCATCTGCAGGTCGTGAACGCAGCGAATGCTGTCAAAGCGCTTGTGGAGCAAGCGGCGAATATAGGGAGTCAAC
>JBFXIU010000066.1:0-15698 GCA_050175615.1 Porticoccaceae bacterium
CAGGCAACGGAGCAACAGCGGCGCCTGCTTGTCGATGAATTCCGCCAATTGATGGTGCGCACCTACGCCAATGCCATGTTTACCTTCCGCAATGAACCGGTCAACCTTATCGGCGAGAAAAAGCTCGGCAGTCGCAGCGCGGTGGTCAGGCTCAGTGTCACCAATACGTCCACAGGGAATCCTGTTGCAGTGATGCTGCGCATGGAGAATCGCAATGACCGCTGGCAGGTGATTGATGTGGTGGTGGATGGCGTCAGCATGATCATTACCTACAGGGGAACCTTTGCCGAAGAGATCAGCCGCAGTGGTGTCGATGGACTGATTGCCAGCATCAAAGAGGATAACCTCAAGAAAGTCGCGCAATGAACCGACCCGGTGTTGAAATCAAGGATGACCTGATCCTGTTGAAAGGAGCGGTCACTATCGCCACTGTGCCGGCACTCTACAATGATTTACAGAAAATCCTTGGCAGCACAGAGGGCGCTGAGCTGACGCTGGATTGCGCTGAAATGGCTATGGCGGACTCCGCTGCCATAGGCTTGTTGGTGGAAGTCCACCAGCAAGCCACTGCTGCCGGAAGGGTTCTGACGATTGTCGGACTCAAGGATCAGCTTGTCAGTCTGATAAAAATTTACGGTGTCGAGTGGATTTTGCCAAAATCCGAGGCAAAGCCCAGTACCTGAAAAAGGGCGCCAATCACCGATGATGTGCATTGCAGCGCGCTGTCGGCACAGTAGTAATGCAAAAAAATTCACTGAAAGACAAACTATATGCATTCACAGAGTTTAAAGAAGTGGCGTCACGACCACGACTTTGCCGTTAACAATCCCAAGGGCGAACGGCGAACCCGTTATGTGCTTTTGCTAACCCTGGTAACCATGGCGGTGGAAATTGTTGCCGGCAGCGTTTACGGTTCTATGGCCTTGCTGGCGGATGGCCTGCACATGGGTACCCATGTGGTTGCCTTTGTGATTGCCATTTTTACCTACAGCTATGCGCGCCGTCATGCCAATAATCCGCTGTTTACTTTTGGCACTGGCAAGGTCGATGTGCTGGGCGGCTTTACCAGCGCTGTGGTGCTCGCAGTCGTGGCTCTGGTGATGCTGGTGGAGTCGTTACAGCGGCTCCTTGCTCCGCAGGCCATTGGTTACAATGAGGCCATCGTTGTCGCCATCGTCGGTCTCGGGGTTAATCTTCTCAGTGCTTTTCTTTTGCACGATCATCACGACCACGACCACGACCACGGCCACGACCACGACCACGATCACGACCACGATCATGGGCGCCAGGATCACAATCTCAAGGCGGCCTATATGCATGTGTTGGCCGATGCAATGACCTCCCTGTTGGCGATTATTGCCCTGCTCTCGGGCAAGTACTGGGGGCTCAATTGGCTCGACCCCCTGATGGGCATTGTGGGAGCAGTGATTATTACCAGCTGGGCATTTGGATTATTGAGGCAGACGGCTCCGATACTTCTCGATGCCAGCGTCGATGAAACCTATGCAAGGGCAATTCAGTCAGTTATCGAGCAGGACAGCGATGACCGGGTATCGGATATTCATGTGTGGAAATTGGCAGGTAACCATTACGGCGCTATTGTCGCCATTGTTACCCACGATGCCAATACGCCGGATTATTACCGGGCGCTGTTAAAGGATTTTGATGAGCTCTCCCATATTACGATCGAGGTTCAGACTTGCCAGGATCCCCACTGTGGCAGTGAATCGCAGTGACTATCTCAGCGGCTAACGCTGGGAATGGGATCTGTCACCAAAACCGCCTTTGTTGCGTGGCGATTCAGGGTTTCTGGTAGACCTGGGGTTGCGCCAGT
Source organism: Porticoccaceae bacterium (assembly GCA_050175615.1). Lineage (GTDB taxonomy): Bacteria > Pseudomonadota > Gammaproteobacteria > Pseudomonadales > Porticoccaceae > CAYXXZ01. The sequence goes on from JBFXIU010000066.1 coordinate 1,835, forward strand.
TATCTGAACCCGCCCTTGATTGGGTGGCGGCTCTCTCCCGCGGCGCCTGGTCATTGTAGCTGTTCCGTGGTGAGTTGGTGGGTGGCGAGTTGTTTCCACTGTTTTGCCCGCCTCTGTGCAAGCCCTGTTGCCGCCACTCCGGTTGCGTGCGGGGCTGGTCGCTCATACTGCGTTGGCGCATAGAGTCCTCTGCCGTTTTCCTGGTACTGGTTTGCTCCCGGTAAGATGATCTGCCTGGAATCTGCTGCTGTTGTGCTGTGTTCAGCCTCTGCAGGGGACTCTGCCGCGGATTCATGGCAGGTCTGTTGTTTTCAGGCCGACGCATCTTGTCTGAATAGGACTGGTCGCGCGCACCCTGCGCCTCCCGTGGCGCTGCCCCAGGGTTTGACCCATGGTTGTTGTGGCGGAAGTCCGCGTCTGGGTTGCGCCAGTCATTGGACTGATGATCCTGTTGGCGCTGATCAGGCGCGGCGGGGGATCTGTGTTCAAAATCCCTGTTGTCGCTGCTGCTATTCCGTTGGCGATCATAGGACCCCTGATAACGGCTATCGCGCTCGCGATGGTTGTATCTGCCATTCTTGCGCTCGTCTCTTTGGGGAAAATCAGAACGCCGATGTTCTCCCGCGTTCTGTGAGTCTCTGTGTGAATATCTATCAACTCTCGGATCACCTCGTCCAAACCTGTAGCGATCGTAGTTCCCATGGGGCTGGCGAGAATAATGCTGATTTAGCTTTTGTGGATAGCGAACACCGTGGCGGTGGGCGGGATCGTGGCGCCAGCGCTGCGCGCCTTCATAGCGCTGGCGAACGCTGTGGCCGCGATAGCGGTTGTCATAAAAGCGACTTCTGTAGATTGCGGAATCGTAGACCACAATATGGCGATTGTGCCAGTGAAAGGTGCTGAAGAAAAAAACCGGCGCAACATGAAACCCCCTCCCCCAGTAAAAGTGAACCCCGCTGTGATAGCCGGAAGGCGGGCTCCAATAATGGGGTGGGTAATCCGGCCACCACCAGTTTGAGTAAAAATGTACCGGGTGGTAGTAGGGTATATAGATGACGTGGGGATCAATGGGGTCGATGTAAATATAGTTGTCCTGCCTGTAGACGCGAACATGGTCAAGCCTGCCGAGATTTCCTGCCGCGTAGGCGCGATCCCTGAGTCTCTGGATACTGTCGAGGACATCCGCTTCCTGCATAAGATAGGCATCGCCGAGGCGCTGGATCCAGAGGCTGTCCGCATCCATCCTCGACAGCAGTTCCGGAAAGGCGACCATCGCCTTGACGCTGGGATCCCAGGGCATGGCGGCCACGGCATTGACTGCCGCCTGGCCTTCCAGCTCAGGATATTGAATCGACCAGGTGGCCGCTTCGCGAACCTCCTCGGGATAGGTGGCCGCCATCAATATCTGGCTGAGCAAGGCATCCGGATACAGGGCTATGGGCGCCAGCATCTGATCCAGCTCCGCTGCGCTAAAATCCTCCTCATAGAAGCCTTCTCTGGTGTAACCCGGACTTGAACAGGCCGTCAGAAACAGCACAGTGGTTATCAGAAAAACCTTCAAGTTATTACACATTGTTTTGCCTGCCCGCCTGGGGAGTGATTACCGGGAATTCAGCGCCGGCAATGGCGCTGTTGCCATTCTCTGAGCCAATAAAGGTAGCACAAAGACCAATAACGTCCCCGCCCCGTTTTCGTTGACGGTATCGCCTTTTGGATTGAAATTCAAAGGGGAAGAGGTCTTGCAAAAGCATTAAATGATAATTATTATCATTATCGGTAATGAGCGGGAGGCTTTATGGCGGTCATCAACAGCAAAAATATTTCTCAAACACAGAGAGTACAACTGGAAATCAGTGTTCATAAACTGGAGATGCTGCTTGTTTCCAGGCAACTCTGTGCAGCGGACATCCGCTGCCCAAGCTGTGCGTCGAGGAATGTTGTCAAACATTTATGCCTCAAAGCCTGTGTGCTGAGAAATCTATAGCCTTTGGTTTTGAGAGGCTGGTTACCGGTTTTTATCAATAATCCAGTAATGATCGAGGAAAATATGACATTTTTATGTGATATGCACAGGGAGTTTCTGCAACAAAATCCTGAACAGGCTTACTGTCGCTGGGAAGAATGGATGGAGAAAGGTTATGAGGCGATGGATAATCATCTCTGGCGGCAGGCCATCGCCTATTTTGGCTGTTGCTATGAAATCAGCGATTGGTTTTTACAGCAGGGCGAAACCTACCTCAGAAAAGAATTTTTTGACTACGGCACCAGTGTCGACCGCCTGGTGATTTCAGGGCATTTGCTGGCGCTGGGTTTTGGCAAGCTGGGTTGTGTCCACCTGGAGCGACATTTTCTCGTTACTGTTCACAGCCAGTTGCACAGTTGTCTGCCGAGGCTTTTCGATATGGAAGACAATATTAAAGCCAAGCTTGAATTGTCGCTGTTGGCGCTTGAGGAGCACTGTCGGCGTTTTGGCGAATTTGAAGGCTATCAGCACTGCCGCGCAGAGACATTGGAGCTTATTGGCTGCCGTCGCCAGCGGGGGAATCTCCATTAAGGGTAATCAACGCCCCCGACGCTTTTGCTGCCGGGGGCGTGGTTAACACTGATTACTTTTCAACAAAGGCGCGCTCGATCACATAATGTCCCAGATCCCCATGCCGGGTTTCGCGAAAACCGGCATCGTCGAGAATACGGCAGCAATCCTTGAGCATGGAAGGGCTGCCACAGAGCATAAAACGGTCGTTATCAATGCTGGGCGCCGCCAGATTAAGATCGCGAAATAACTGCCCGGAAAGCATCAGCTCGGTAATGCGACCCTGATTGCGGTATGCCTCGCGAGTCACCGTTGGGTAATACAGCAATTTTTCCCGCACCATGTCGCCGAGATATTCGTGGCTGGGCAGATCCTGGGTAATCAACTGCTGGTAGGCCAGCTCTCTGGCGTGGCGGCAGCCATGTACCAATACGACCCGTTCGAAATTTTCATAGACTTCCGGATCCTTGATGACGCTGATAAAGGGCGCCAGGCCGGTTCCTGTGCTGAGCAGGTAAAGGTTGCGGCCGGGAAGCAGGTGATCCACTGTCAGGGTGCCGGTGGGCTTGCGGCTGATAAGGATCTGATCACCTATTTGCAGGTGCTGAAGCTTTGACGTCAGCGGGCCGTCAGGCACCTTGATGCTGAAAAACTCCAGTTCCTGCTCGTGATTGGCGCTGGCGATACTGTAGGCGCGCAGCAGGGGGCGCCCTTCGTTTTCCAGACCGAGCATGGTGAAATGGCCGTTGCGAAAGCGAAACGAGGATTCTCTGGTGGTGGTGAAACTGAATAACTGATCCGTCCAGTGGCGAACGCTGGTAACGGTTTCGCGGTTAAGATTGCTCATGGCGTCGCTCCTGTCTGATGAAACATGCGATCACTATAGACGGATGCTCATATATCGGTAAAATGACTTGTTCTGATATAAATAATCGGATTTATAAATATGAAATACAGTCTGCGCCAGATCGAAGTTTTTCTCGCCACCGCCCACTTCGACAATATCAGCCGTGCTGCCGACAGCCTGGCCATGTCGCAATCGGCGGCAAGCAGTGCCCTGAAGGAGTTTGAGCGTCAGTTTGATATCCAGCTTTTTGACCGCGCCGGCAAAAGACTCCTGCTTAATGAGTTTGGCCGTCTGATACAACCCAAAGCTGAGGAGTTGCTGGAAAGAGCCAGGGAGCTGCAAAATCTGCTTGGCGCCCAGGCTGGTTCCGGCCAGTCTTCGGGCGGATCCCTGAAAGTAGGGGCCACCCTCAGCATCGGCAATTATCTGGTCTCTGGTTTTATTGCCCGCTATATGGCGGAAAATCCGGGAACACACATCAGCCTGGAAGTGGCCAATACGGCGAAAATCGCTGAAATGGTCAGTCATTTCGAACTCGATGTGGGCTTGATTGAAGGTGAAATACACCACCCGGATCTGGATATTAGCCGCTGGCGGGAAGACGATCTGGTGGTTTTTTGTGCGCCAGATCACCCCTACGCCAGGCTCGGCAGCCTCAGCGAAGACGATCTTCTGGCGGCCTCCTGGATTCTGCGGGAACAGGGCTCGGGAACCCGTCAGGCCTTTGACCGCGCCATGCACGGCCTGCTGCCGACCATGAATATTCTGATGGAACTCCAGCATACGGAAGCCATCAAGCGCACAGTTGAGGCCGGACTGGGCGTAGGCTGTCTCTCCGAAATAACCCTTACCGATGCTTTTCGCCGCGGCTCCCTGGTGCCCCTGAAGACACCGGGAAAAAATTTCCATCGCTATTTTTATACGGTGGTGCACAAACAGAAGTATCGCAGCACCGGGCTTAAGCGATGGCTGGCAATCTGCAATCAAACAGCGTAGCCGCAGGCCATCAATTGTCGATATACTTCAAACATTCCGGTTAACCCGAACCCCTTTGCTGCTGAAAACTGATATGACTCGACTAGTTACCGCTTTGATGCCTTTACTGCTTTTGCTGAGCAACAACTCTCACGCCTTTATTATTCAGTATTTCAAGGATGAAGAGGGGCGAACCAACTGGCAGTATGTAGCCAATTTTTCCAGCAGTTTGCTGATCCTGATTCTGTCATCGGTGGCGATCAAGCTGTTTTTTACCTACCGCCGCCTGCGCAAAACCAATCGCGCCCTGAGGGATATTCGCAATGCCCTGGAAGTGCGTGTGGAGGAGCGCACCGCTACCCTCAACGAATCCAACCGTCTGCTCAAAGAGACCAACAAGCTGCTTGAAAAAGAAGTCAAGCATCACCAGGAAACCGCAGGCAAGTTGCGACAATCCGAGGCCTACATCAAGAACATCCTCGAATCCATGCCGCTGATGCTGATTGGTATTACCCAGGACGGCACCATCAGCCAGTGGAACCGCAAAGCCGAACAAACCACTGGCATCAGCACCGACAGCGCCCTCCATAAAAATCTCTGGGATACCTACCCGGCGATTACCGTGTCGCGCCAGCAGGTCGACCAGGCTGTCCGCCTCAACAAGCCGGTGACCATCAAGCACAGCCAGCGGGGTCGCTATCACTTCGATATTATTATTTACCCCCTCCACGAACAGGGCGAAACCAGTGTCGTCATTCTGGTGGAGGATGTTACCCAGCGAATTCTCACCGAGAATATGCTCATTCAAAGGGACAAAATGTCGTCAATGGGCGAACTGGCATCGACCATGGCACAGGATATCAATGCGCCTCTTCAGGCAATTCTGGCGGATGTGCGCGACATTCAGGATTTTCTTGCCTCAAACCCCATGAACGGTGAGGGTTCCGCGATAGCAGACAACCTGGCCAAGCTTAAAAACCTTCTCGATGACGCCAGTAAAAAAGGTGAAAACGCCTCTGCGATTATTGATAACCTGCTGGATTTTTCCCGCACCCAGGATGGCGAGAAGCGCACCGCCGATGTCACTGAGCTGATGGAGAAAGCCATCAGCCTGGCCAAGGATACGATTTCCCTGCCGGGGCGGCTGAATTTTCGCGATATTGAGATACGCCGCGACTACGAAAGCGCTCTGCCCGCCATTCCCTGTTACCCGGCGGAATTGCAGCAGGTTTTCCTCAGCCTTTTCCGCCACAGTTGCCATGCCCTCGGCAAAATTGACCTGCCCCACCACAAACCCCAAATCAATATTCAGATCATGGAGTGCTACGACGCCCTGTGGATCAAGATTCAGCACAACGGCGTCGGTCTGACCCTGGATGAGCAGAAATATATTTTTGAACCCTTTTTCAACAATCCGGCGGATCTCGACGACCCCAGCAAGCGCCTGTCGTTTTCCTACTTTATTATCACTGAACACCACAAAGGCCAGATGGCTGTGACCTCTGATGTGGATGTGGGCAGCACTTTCCATATGCAAATACAACTGAACTGAGATAAGAGCTATTTATTCAGCTTGGCGATCCAAGAGATTTGGCGCAAACGGCATCAGGGGCTATTATCAGATTGGGTTCAAACAGGAGTTAAACCATTAACGAAACAACCAGGCTGACTTCGGTCGTTAACGGAATACGCGCACAACTCGGTACCCCCAGGGATTGGTACAACCTCAGACGCAAACGCTTCTGGGTTATGATTTTACTGTTGCTCTATACCCTGGCCGGTTTCTTTCTCGCCCCCTGGCTGGTTCAGCGCCAACTGGTCAGTGCTCTCAGTGAAACCCTGAAGCGCCCCGTCAGTCTTGAGCGAGTCGCCATCAACCCCTTTGTTCTCAGTGCTGAGGCCAGAGGCTTTCGCATTGACGAGCAGGACGAGTCGGTGCTCGCCGGTTTTGATCGCCTCTACATCAATTTTCAGCTCAGCAGTCTGTTCAATCTGGCGTGGACATTCCGCGATCTGGAAGTTGATCATCCCTATGGCGAACTTATTGTTCTCGGCGGCGGCGAAAGCAATTTTTCCCGCCTGGTTCCTGAAAACTCGGCGACAACCGCTGAGCCAGCTACAGGGCTGGTTCCCCTGATTATTCATCGCCTGGCGGTGAGCGATGGCGAATTCCAGTTCACCGACGCCTCTGGGGGCGCACCAAAGAGTACCGCCATCACGCCCATCTCCCTGACGATTCACGATCTCAGTACTCTTGAAGGCGAGGATGGCGAACACCGTTTTGAGGCTCACGCAGGAAATAACATCAGTCTCGCCTGGCAGGGGAATATTCAGCTCAACCCGCTTAATCTTGAAGGCAAGCTGCAGGCCGCAGGGGCTTATTTGCCCCTCATCTACAAATTCGTAGAGGATAAGGTCAACGTTGCTGTCGATAGCGGCGATCTGCAACTGGAATTAGGCTACCGGGTGATGAAAGGCAACAACGGTATTTCCGCAGCCATTGAGCAGCTACAGCTTGAAATTGGCAACCTGCAGGCCAGCGACAAGAACACTGGTGAATCTGTTGTCCATATCCCCGCATTGAGACTGAAAAACCTCAATTTCAGCTGGCCGCAAAAAACCCTTGATGCCGATAAGCTGGCGATCGACTCCGCGCAATTGCTGGTGCGCCGTGAAGCCGGGGGCGCCTTCAATCTCCAGCAATTAGTTGCGCAAAGCAAAGGCAGCAGCAATTCGGTTTCGTCGCCCAGTCCGCCATCTGCTGCTGCCAGTACGGAAAAGAAGGTTGAGCCATTGGCTGCGCACAGGCAACCAGAAACAGCAGCTGCCAATGACTGGCGCCTGGAGCTGGATACCATGGACATCAGGGATCTGAACCTGAAGTTTGAAGACCACAGCCTGAAACAGCCCGGGGCGGTGGACATTTCTGATCTGGATCTAACCCTGGCAAACATCAGCAATAGTCCGAAGAGTTCCATGCCGCTGAGCCTGGCGGCTGTGATCGCCAGCGGCGGCACCCTGTCGGCAAAGGGAGACATAACCCTGCTACCCGAGGTCGATGCCCAGCTTCAGTTGGCCATTGCCGATCTCAACTTGGTCGCAGCCCAAGCCTATATCAGCCAATATGCCGCCATGACCCTGGAGAGCGGCAGCCTGGACGGAGAAACCCGTATACTCAGCAACCCTGAACAAACTTTTGCGGCAGAGGGCGAATTGGCGGTAAGTGATCTCCGCATTGTCGATACGGCGAGGAAACGACCCTTGCTGGGTTGGCAAAAGCTGGCTGTCAGTCAATGGGCTTTTGCCTCTGCCGGTAACCGCCTGGAAATCAATACCGTCAGCGCCGACGCCCCCTACGGCCGCCTGAGAATTGCCCAGGATCAGACCACTAATTTTCAAAAATTGCTGGTTACTCCGGCGGCGGAAGAGGGGACTGCGGGTGAAAACTTGGCAAACGAAAACCGCACCAGTGCTGAAAACAATGGCGGGGATCAGGCGAGCGATAAAACCCCGTTCACCCTCAGCATAGGTCGGATTGATATTCACAACGGCGCCGGCGATTTTGCCGACCGCTCTCTGCCCATTCCTTTCGACACCAGCATCGCCACCATCAACGGCAAGGTTACAACCATCGACACCGGCAGCAGCCAGCCCGCCACTGTTGAGCTGGAAGGTCAGGTCAACGAATACGGCCTGGCCAAAATCGGCGGCACACTTCTGCCGCTTGGGGTTAAGGAGCAGGCCGATATCAGGCTGTTGTTTCGCAATCTCGAGTTGCCTGATCTTACTCCCTATGCCATTAAATTTGCCGGGCGGGAAATTGCCAATGGCCGCATGAATCTGGATCTTCGCTACCTGATGACTCAGGGCAAACTCAAAGCGCAAAACAATATTGTCATCAGTGATCTGGAGCTGGGCGAAAAAGTCGACTACGAAGGCGCTCTCGATTTGCCACTGGGTCTTGCCATTGCCCTGCTCAAAGACGCCAACGGTAAAATTGATATCGACCTGCCCGTGGAAGGGGATACCAATAATCCCGAATTTCGCCTGGGCAGCATCATTGGCCAGGTCTTTGTCAATCTCATTACCAAGGCCGTAACCGCGCCCTTTCGTCTCCTCGGCGCCCTGGTGGGAATGGAGTCGACGGATTTCGATCGCATTGAATTTGAACCAGGCCTGGCGACATTGACGCCGCCGGAAAAAGAAAAAATGATCAAGCTGGCGGAAGCCATGGCCAAGCGTCCGCAACTGGGTTTGCGCATTGCCGGTGCCGTTGATGAAGATGCCGATCCCCAGGCGTTGAAAAAACAGCGCGTGCAAAACCGTATCGATGCCCTGGTGCAGCAGCATTTGGCGGAGAATCCAAAAACCCAGCTGGAAGCACTGCACCTGAATATTGTCGAGGCACAGGTGAAAACGGCTTTCCCCGAAACGCCCCTTGACGACATCAGGGCGCAATTCCTGAAGCCGGTCAATCCCGAGAAGCCAGAAGTGGATACAAAACTCGACACGCCCGCGTATGAGGCGGCGCTGCGCAAGCGTCTGGTTGCAGTGGAAGCCATCAACGATGAAGACCTTAATCTGCTCGCCATGGCCAGAGCAGAAAATCTTAAAAATGAACTTCTACAGGTCGACAGCAGCCTTGACGAGAGGATAATCACAGAGCGGGGAAAAACCGCCACCCTGACCAAAACGGGTTGGGTTCAGTTAAAGCTGAGGGTGGACAGCCTCTAACCCGATGAGATGGTCTCCTCCTCATCACAATCGATAGGTAGTTTGGAACTCCTATCATGGCGCATTACGACGCCGAATGTGGGGTGGGGAGGAGACCATCTCATCGAGCTAAACACCAGGTTGTGCAGAAGTTCCTTAAACGCTCGTTGTTGGTGCATTGCCCGTCGCTAAATAGGTTTCAATAGCCGATAAAAACCTGTTGAATTTGCTTTTCTGGCCGCAGTTGTAAATTGTCTTGACAGTGAGTTTGGCATTCCACCACTATCCATACATTGGCCAGATCTTCGAGTACCCCTGTGGTTGATGATAACAAGACCATAACAAAGAAAGGATTTACTGCATTCAGGCTCGCGCTGATTTATGCGGCCATCTCTGCTCTTTGGATTGTCTTTTCCGGCTATTTGTTACAAATAGGCTTTGATGATCCTGTTACCCAATGGCGAATGGAAATGGCAAAAGGTCTCGCCTTTGTCATTATCACCAGTGTTTTCCTTTACCTCCTCTTGCTCAAAAAGATAGAACCAACTGAGAATCCCGGGCTTAAGTCCAGGGTTCGAGGCTACGGCCTGGGTACGGTCATCGTTGCTCTTCTGTTGATGGTGCCCCTCGCTGGCTACGGCATCCTGAGGCTGTACAGCCCTGCCCTGGAGGCGCAAATCTATGCCGATCTTGAAGCGGTAGCCACCCTCAAGATGGAGCAGGTGGAGCTGTGGCACAGTGAGCGCATGAACGATCTGTCGGTGCTGACCACGAGCGAATCCTTTATTGAGGATGTCGCTAAATTTCGCAGCGATAATGACAGCGCTGCGGGGAGCAGAATTCGCAGTCAGCTGGAAACGGTTGCCAAAGCCTACAATTACAAATCGCTGCAGCTGCTCAGCGCGGAAGGCCTGCCCCTGCTCGCTGCGGGCAATGAAGTTGAACTGCCCGCAGCGACGAGAAAACTGGTGGCGCAGGTTAGAATCACTGGCTTGTCCAATCATGGTGATATGTATCTCAATAAAGAGGGCAAGGCGCGAATTGATTACGTCGGCTTTATTCCAGCGAACGATGGCAGCGATACGCCTCTGGCCATTCTGCTTTTGCGCAGCAATCCCAATAATTACCTGTTGCCGCTGATTCACGCCTGGCCCGGCAATCGCCCCGGAACGGAAACGCTGCTGGTTCGCGCCCAGGGCAATGCGGTGGTTTTTCTCACCCTCACAGACTTAACCGACGGCGAAGAGCCATTTTTGCGAATGCCGCTCCATACTCGAGAGCTTGTCGCGGCCGCGGCGCTCAAGGATGGCGGTGCCGGCAAAGTTCAGGGGCTGGATTACCGGGGCACACCGGTATTTGCCGCCTACAGCCCGGTAAAAAACACCGGCTGGTTTGTGATTGCCAAGGTCGACCGGGATGTGGCGCTGGCGCCCCTGAGAGAGCTCGCCGCCTGGATCAGCCTTATTGTTTTTGTCGCCGCCATTGTCGTCAGCCTGCTGTTACTGCTGTTGTGGCGTCAACAACGGCAGGCCTACCAATTAAGCCTGATGGCGCAGGGTGTTGAACACGAACGCAAGTTGCGGGAGCAGGAAGCGGTCTACCATGAAATGTTTGATGGCAACCCCAATCCCATGTGGGTTTACGATGCCAACAGCTTGCGGTTTTTGGCGGTCAATGATGCCGCGGTGACTCACTACGGTTACAGCAGGGACGAATTTTTGCTGATGACCCTCAGCGATATTCGCCCGCCAGAGGATAGTTTCCGCTTGAGCCGCTATGTGGCCTCCCTGTCTTCCCACAATATCGCCGCCGGGGGAATTTGGAAACACCAGAAGCGCGATGGCTCCCTGATCGATGTGGAGATATCCTCACACGGACTGAATTTCAATAATCGCCCGGCGCGCCTGGTACTGGCCTACGATGTCACCGAGCGGGAGCGCACAGAGGCACAGCTGCGGGAGTCCGACCGCTTTGCCAGGGCGACCCTGGATGCGGTTGTACTCCACATAGCGGTGCTCGATGAAAATGGCGTCATCATTGCCACTAACAAGGCTTGGCGCAATTTTTCCGCGCAAAACGGTGGTGCTCTTCAGGCCACTGGTATCGGTGCCAACTATATTCAGGCAACTCGAGCGGCTGCGGCTGCTGGCAACCAGACAGCTATCGACTTGCTACCCAACCTGGAGGCGCTGATTGGTGGAAAAATCGACTCTTTTCAATTCGAGTACCCCTGCCATTCGCCCACGGAAAAGCGCTGGTTTATCGCCCATGTATCGCGCTTTCCCGACGATGGCGTCCTCAGAATCGTTATCTCCCACGAAAATATTACCGGCCGCAAAATGGCGGAGCTGGAGCTGCTCAAACTCAATCGCTATTACGCCGCCCTCAGCGCCATGAATGCCGCCATTGTGCGCACCAGGGAGCCGCAACAGATACTGGATCAGGTCTGTCGCATCGCCGTTGAGCAGGGCGAATTGGAACTGGTTTGGGTGGGGCGTCTCGAAAGTGATCACCGCCATATCACCCGCGCGGCATCCTATGGCCGAGCTTCTGGCTATCTGGATCAGGTCACCATCAGCGCCGATCCCGATGATATTTCCGGTCTGGGTCCTGTAGGTGTCTCGGTGCGGGAAGGCCGCCCTGTGGTGGTCAATGATTTCAGTCGCGATGAATCGACCCGCCCCTGGCATGAACCGGCGCGCCACTGGGGATTAAAATCCATTCTTGTCTGCCCCATTCACAGGCGCGACCATATCTGGGGGGAAATTGCTTTTTATGCCAATCAGCCTGACTATTTCAGTCCGGATCTGGTCAACCTCATGGAAAAACTCACCGAAGACCTAGCCTATAGCCTGGATATGGTCGATATGGAGCGCAGTCGCGCCGAGGCGGAGGCGCAACTGCTATTAAACGCCCGCATTATTGAATCCAGCCACGAAGGCCTGTTTATTACCGACAGCGACCACCGCTATACCATGGTTAACCGCGCCTTTTGTACCATTACCGGCTACAACAGCGACGAGTTGATCGGCAACAAAATGAACCTGTTGAGCTCGGGGCGGCAGGAACCCGGCTTCTACCAGCAGTTGCAAGACAGCCTCGCACACAGTGGGCGTTGGGAAGGGGAGTTATGGGATCGGCGCAAAGACGGAGAGATTTACCCGGCTTCCCTGTCCATAACTCGGGTTGATGGCAGCGAAACGGGGTCTTATCAGCATATTGCCATTTACCGGGATATCACTGAGCGCAAGGCCTACGAAAGCAAAATCGAGCATATCGCCAGTCACGATATTCTCACCGATTTGCCCAACCGCGTATTGCTTGCGGATCGCATTTCCGTGGCCATTGCCCATGCCGCCAGATCCGGAGGCCAGCTGGCGCTTTTGTTTGTCGATCTCGACAGATTCAAGCTCGTCAATGACACCCTCGGTCACGATTTTGGCGATCTTCTCCTCAAGGAAATTGCCCGCCGCATCACCGCGGCTCTGCGCAGTGCAGATACTGTCAGTCGCGTAGGGGGTGACGAATTTGTTGTCCTTCTTCAGGACATAGGCTCCGCTGAAGATGCCGCCAGGGTCGCGGAGAAAATCATTCGTTCCATCAAGCAACCCTTTGATATCAATGGCCATCGTCTCATTGTTACCGCCAGTGTTGGCGTTGCCCTGTATCCCGACAACGGCCAGGACGCCCAGGGGCTGACGGTGCTGGCGGATCTCGCCATGAGGGCGGCCAAGCAAAGCGGCAACAATCGCTACCAGTTTTACTCCCAGGAGCTGGGAGCCAATGCCAGCGAACGCCTGACCATGGAGAATGAGTTGCGGAGCGCCATTGACCGCGGCGAAATTTTTGTCGCCTATCAGCCCCAGTGTTCTCTGGAGGATGGTCGCATAGTGGGTATAGAAGCCCTTGCCCGCTGGCAACATTCCGCATACGGGCTGGTATCGCCGTTGCAATTTATTCCCATAGCGGAAGAGAGCGGCCTGATTCTCGACATCGGTGCCTGGATCACCCATGAAGTCTGCCGCCAGGCTCAGGCGTGGCGGCAAGCTGACATTGTCGATGTGCCGGTTTCGGTGAACGTTTCCGCACTCCAGTTTCAACAGGCGGATTTTGTCAGCAGTATCGAGAGTGCGCTCACTGCCACCGGACTGCCCGCGACCCAGCTCGAACTGGAGGTCACAGAATCTGTATTGATGACCGGTATCGATGAAGTGCTCGAAAAGCTCAACAATCTCCACACCGGAGGCATAAAACTGGCCATTGATGACTTTGGCACCGGCTATTCCAGTCTTTCCTATCTGCGCCAGCTGCCTGCCCAGCGCCTCAAAATAGATCAGTCCTTTATTCGCGATCTGCCCGCCAGTCAGGATGCGGCGTCTATTGCCCGGGCTATTGTCAGCCTGGCAAGTTCGCTGGGCATGAAAACCGTCGCCGAAGGTGTCGAAACCCAGGCGCAGGTGGATTTTCTGCGCAGCATTTCCTGCAGTGTTGGTCAGGGTTATTTATACGCAAAACCCATGACCTCCGCAGACTTTGAGGCCTGGATCAAGTCCTGGTCAGGCTTTTCAACCGCCGAAGAATGAATTTTCCCGGTTTCACCCGTCGCGAAAGCTCTCCCATTTCATAACCGATGGTTTTTAAGGAAACTCTGATTAATGTCATTCCCGCGCAGGCGCACTGCTGTCCGGAATATTTCACGCCGTCATTCCTGCGTAGGCAGGAATCCTTAATCGAAACCAACTGAACACCAGGACATATGTGTGCAGTAGCCTAATAAAGCGTTAAATCAGCTGATT
>JBFXIU010000067.1:0-15640 GCA_050175615.1 Porticoccaceae bacterium
GGCGACAACGTGCAAATGGTGGTGACGCTGATTGCGCCGATTGCGATGGAAGAAGGTCTTCGCTTTGCGATCCGTGAAGGCGGCCGCACAGTGGGCGCCGGTGTCGTGGCCAAGATCATCGAATAAGCCGGTGAATGCCGGACTTCAAGCCGAGATGTGAAGAGCATCTCGGCTTGGTCGTTATATAAACATCGAAAAGTTTTGAAGAGTTAAGGGTACAGGCCAGTAGTTCAATTGGTAGAGCACCGGTCTCCAAAACCGGGGGTTGGGGGTTCGAGTCCCTCCTGGCCTGCCAGCTTTTCAGCAGAGGTAGCACGAGTAAATGAGCGTTGCAACACAGGACAATAATACGGCTCGACTGGATCTAGTAAAGTGGCTTGCGGTTCTTCTGCTTGTGGGCGGCGGAATCTATGGCAATTACTATTTTTCTTCTGAGGCTATTATTTTTCGTGCTTTGGCGCTTCTCGTTATTGCCGTTGTCGCCATCTTTATTGCCCTTAAAACGGCAAAGGGTGGCGTTTTTTGGGAGTTGCTAAAAGGCGCGCGTGTCGAAGCGAGGCGCGTAGTCTGGCCGACCAAGCAGGAATGCAATCAGACCACCCTGGTGGTTGTGGGTTTTATTTTTGTTATGGCCCTGATCCTGTGGGGGCTTGACAGTCTTTTCGGTTGGCTTACCTCACTGATTATCGGGTAAGAGATATGTCAAAGCGCTGGTATGTAGTTCACGCCTACTCAGGTTATGAAAAAAAAGTTGCCGCAGCTTTGAAAGAGCGTGTGGCACTGGCCGGAATGGAAGACCGTTTCGGTGAAATTCTGGTGCCCACGGAAGAAGTGGTGGAAATGAAAGGCGGCCAAAAGCGCAAAAGTGAGCGCAAATTTTTCCCGGGTTATGTGCTTGTGGAAATGGTTTTGGATGACGAAACCTGGCACCTTGTCAAAGAGACCCCAAGAGTTATGGGTTTTATCGGCGGTAAAGCCGACAAGCCATCGCCGATTACTGCAAAAGAAGCTGAAGCCATTTTGCAGCGCGTTCACGAATCCGAAGAGAAACCCAGACCCAAGACCATGTTTGAGCCGGGAGAGGTGGTTCGTGTCGTTGACGGGCCATTCAATGATTTCAATGGCGTCGTCGAAGAAGTGAATTACGACAAATCGCGTTTGCGGGTTGCTGTGTCTATTTTTGGGCGCTCCACCCCTGTAGAGCTGGATTTTACTCAGGTCGAAAAAAACTGAGTTGGAGCTGTGGGCAACAGGCCCACAGAAATGTCAATGGCGGCGTTTTTTTGCCGTCGGGGAGCCGATGACGAGTTCGCTCTGAGGCGTTAATCACCCATGTGGAGAAAACTAAATGGCTAAGAAAGTACAGGCTTATATCAAGCTGCAGGTGAAGGCCGGGCAGGCCAACCCAAGTCCCCCCGTTGGCCCGGCACTGGGTCAGCACGGTGTCAATATCATGGAATTCTGTAAGGCATTCAATGCCCAAACCCAGAGCATTGAGCCCGGTTCTCCGGTGCCTGTTGTGATTACTGTTTACAGTGACCGCAGCTTCACTTTTGCCATGAAGACGCCGCCAGCATCATTTCTGTTGAAGAAGGCGGCTGGGGTTAAAAGTGGCAGCGCCACACCGAATAGCAAAAAAGTGGGCAAAGTGACCCGCGAGCAACTGGAAGAAATCGCCAAGACCAAACAGCCAGACCTGACGGCGGCTGATATGGATGCGGCAGTGAGAACCATCGCCGGCTCTGCCCGCGCCATGGGTCTTGATGTGGAGGGTGTGTAAGATGGCCAAGTTATCCAAGCGCGTTCGCGCCATTCGTGAAAAAGTAGACGGCGCAAAACTTTATCCTATGGATGAGGCGGTTGCCCTGTTGAAAGAGCTTTCCAGTGTCAAGTTTGAAGAGACCGTGGACGTGGCTATCAATCTCGGCATTGATCCGCGCAAATCTGACCAGGCTGTTCGCGGCGCAACAACACTGCCTCACGGTACCGGTAAATCGGTGCGCGTTGCCGTGTTCACCCAGGGCGAAGCGGCAGAGGCGGCAAAGGCTGCGGGTGCAGACATCGTCGGTATGGAAGACCTCGCCGAGCAAGTCAAGGCCGGCAACCTGAATTTTGATGTGGTGATTGCTGACCCCGCTGCTATGCGTGTGGTCGGTCAGCTGGGTCAGATCCTCGGTCCCCGCGGCCTGATGCCCAACCCCAAAACAGGTACGGTCACCCCGGATGTTGTTACCGCTGTCAAGAATGCAAAAGCGGGTCAGGTGCGCTTTCGTGCCGACAAGAACGGTATTATTCATGGCGGAATTGGTCGCGTAGCCTTTGAAGCCAGCGCTCTTAAGGAAAACCTTGAGGCACTGATCGCCGACCTTAAAAAGATCAAGCCCGCTTCTGCCAAAGGCATTTATCTCAAAAAAGTTACCCTGTCCACGACTATGGGGCCAGGTTTGAGTATTGATCATTCCTCCCTGGAGATTTAATCCGGGCGGGGGAATTTAACAGACTTTGGGGTCTGCACTGCTGCCAGTGCAGGCCGTCAAAGATCGCAGGTTCCTGGTTGTATTAAGGTTTAATGACCTGGCTGGCAAAAGCAAGTCGCCTGCGTAGACGGTGTGACCCAATTCAGTATTCACTGAGTTTGCTCACCGAAAAGCTCCCGCTACTGCAGCGGGAATTCGAAAACGGTCGGCGTTTCAACGCTGGCATAATTGTGGAGAAAACTTGTGGCAATAGGACTCGAAGACAAGAAAGCGATTGTCGCTGAAGTCCAGCAGGCTGCACAGAGCGCTCTTTCCGCTGTTATTGCGGATGCCCGCGGTGTCACCGTAGGAAAGATGAATGCTCTGCGTGCGGAAGCTCGCGCCAGTGGCGTGTGGATGAAAGTTGTCCGCAACACCCTGGCTCGTCGCGCTGTTGAAGGCACTCCTTATGAGTGTGTCAAAGACGCGTTTGTCGGCCCAACCTTGATTGCCTTTTCCAACGAACACCCAGGTGCGGCTGCCCGCATTTTTAAGGAGTTCGCCAAAGGTAATGACAAGTTTGAGCTGAAAACCGCTGTCTTTGAAGGTGAAGTGGTTGATATTGCAATGTTGGCAACGCTGCCGACTTACAACGAAGCTATCGCCAAGCTGATGAGCGTAATGAAAGAAGCTGCTGCCGGCAAACTGGTACGTACAATCGCCGCTGTTCGCGATCAGAAAGAGCAACAGGCTGCCTGATTGTTTTTACAGCCTTAAAGATTAACGAGCCGCGTTCCCGAAACGCAATGGCTCCAACTACAGGAAATGACAGATGTCACTGACTAAAGAAGATATTATCAATGCAATTGCCGAAATGTCCGTTAAGGATGTTGTAGAGCTTATCTCCGCCATGGAAGAGAAGTTCGGTGTTACTGCCGCTGTAGCTGCTGTAGCTGTAGCTGGTGGAGATGCCGGTGCTGCCGCCGAGGAGAAAACCGAGTTTGACATCGTTCTGACCGCTGCTGGCGACAAGAAAGTCAACGTTATTAAAGCTGTTCGCGGAATCACTGGCCTGGGTCTGAAAGAAGCCAAGGATCTGGTTGATGGTGCGCCTTCTACCCTTAAAGAAGCCGTTTCCAAAGACGAAGCAGAAGCAGCGAAGAAAGAACTGGAAGAAGCAGGCGCCTCTGTCGAACTCAAGTAAGCTTGAGTGCATTTGCTTTTCCAACCTGGGTTTGATTCAGGTATAGGCTGGCGGTAAATCCGCCGGCCTTTTCCCGCTTATACAGGGTTCAACACTGTAAAGAGGGAGCAGCGGTCGATTCCATGAGGAAGGCCGCTCTATAAATGCCCCACAAATGTGAAAGTGCTGGTGACTACTAATGGCTTACTCCTACACCGAGAAAAAACGCATTCGCAAGGATTTCAGCAAACTGAAGCAAGTGATGGAGCTTCCGCCGCTGCTTGCCATTCAGCTGGATTCTTACAGAAACTTTACCCAGAAAGGCCTGACTGCAGAGCAGCGCCGGGAAACAGGACTACACGCTGCCTTTAACTCAGTCTTTCCGATAGTAAGCCTGTCGGGAAATGCCGCCCTCGAATATGTTGACTACAACCTGGGCAAGCCAGCCTTTGATGTTGAAGACTGTAAATTAAGAAGTGTGACCTACGCGGTTCCTCTGCGGGTTCGCGTTCGCCTGGTGATTTACGATAAGGAATCGTCAACCAAGGCTATTAAAGACATCAAGGAGCAGGATGTCTACATGGGAGAAATCCCGCTGATGACCGATCACGGTACCTTTATTATCAATGGTACTGAGCGGGTAATTGTTTCCCAGCTCCACCGTTCCCCCGGTGTGTTTTTCGATCACGACAAGGGCAAGACCCACTCTTCCGGCAAGCTGCTCTACTCCGCCCGGATTATCCCCTATCGCGGCTCCTGGCTTGATTTTGAATTTGATCCCAAGGATCAGGTATTTGTCCGTATAGACCGCCGCCGCAAGTTGCCGGCGACGATTCTGTTGCGGGCTCTCGGCTATAACGCCACCGAAATCCTCGATATGTTTTTTGAAACCACGGTCTTTGAGCAGCAGGATGTTGGCTATGCCATGAACCTGGAGCCGAAAAGGCTGCGCGGTGAAATTGCCGGTTTTGACATCAAAGGCAAAGGCGGCAAGATTATTGTTGAAGAAGGCCGCCGGATTACCGCCAAGCACATTCGTCAGCTGGAGGCCGATGGCGTCAACCGTCTCGAGGTTCCCGTCGAATACCTCCACGGTCGTATTCTCGCCAAAGATATTGTCAATGAAAAAACCGGCGAGCTGCTGTTTGAATGCAATACTGAATTGACTGCAGAAGGTCTTCAGAAGCTTGCCGATGCCGACATAAAAACCATTGAGGTCATCTACACCAACGACCTCGACTGCGGCGCCTTTATGTCCGACACTCTGCGCAATGACCCCACCCGGACTCAGCTCGAAGCCCTGGTGGAAATCTACCGCATGATGCGCCCTGGCGAACCGCCGACCAAAGAATCTGCTGAAAACCTCTTTGGCAATCTGTTTTTCAATCTGGAGCGCTACGATCTCTCCACTGTCGGCCGCATGAAATTCAACCTGCGCCTGGGTCGCGAAGAGGTCGAAGGTTCGGGCACCCTGAGCAATGAAGACATCATCGATGTCATGCGCACCCTGATCGATATTCGCAACGGCAAGGGCATTGTCGACGACATCGACCATCTGGGTAACCGCCGCATCCGCTCTGTGGGCGAAATGGCAGAAAACCAGTTCCGTATTGGTCTGGTGCGTGTAGAGCGCGCGGTGAAAGAGCGTCTCTCCGTGGCCGAAAGTGAAGGCCTGATGCCCCAGGATCTGGTCAACGCCAAGCCCGTGGCGGCGGCTATGAAGGAGTTTTTCGGCTCCAGTCAGCTGTCTCAGTTTATGGATCAGAACAACCCGCTCTCGGAAGTGACCCACAAGCGCCGTGTTTCGGCTCTTGGTCCCGGTGGTTTGACCCGTGAGCGCGCCGGCTTTGAGGTGCGCGATGTTCATCCCACCCACTATGGCCGCGTCTGTCCCATCGAAACACCGGAAGGGCCAAACATTGGTCTGATCAACTCCCTTGCGACCTATGCCCGCACCAACAATTACGGCTTTATTGAGGCGCCCTACCGCAAAGTCGTAGATGGCAAGGTCACCAACGACATTGAATACCTGTCGGCGATCGTCGAAGGTCAGCACATCATCGCTCAGGCCTCGGCGGCGGTAAATGACAAAGGTGAGCTCACCGACGAGCTTGTCACTGTCCGCCATATGGGGGAATTTACCGTCAAGCCCCCCCAGGATGTCGATTACATGGACGTGTCGCCGCGTCAGGTGGTCTCCATCGCCGCGTCGCTGATTCCCTTCCTTGAGCACGATGATGCCAACCGCGCCCTCATGGGCTCGAACATGCAGCGTCAGGCAGTACCGACATTGCGGGCGGAAAAGCCGGTTGTGGGTACAGGCATGGAACGTATTGTCGCCAGAGATTCCGGTGTCTGCGTGGTGGCCAAGCGTGGTGGCGTTATTGAGAGCGTCGATGCCGCGCGTATCGTTGTTCGCGTCAATGATGACGAGGTGGAAACCGGTGATGCCGGTGTGGATATCTACAATCTCATCAAATACACCAGATCCAACCAGAATACCTGCATCAATCAGCGTCCCATCGTCAAGGCTGGCGACCAGGTTCAGCGCGCCGACATTCTCGCCGACGGGCCTTCTGTGGATCTGGGTGAGCTGGCGCTCGGCCAGAACATGCGCATCGCCTTTATGCCCTGGAATGGCTACAACTTCGAAGACTCCATCCTCATCTCTGAGCGTGTGGTTCAGGAGGATCGCTTCACCACCATCCATATTCAGGAACTAACCTGTACAGCCAGGGATACCAAGCTGGGGCCTGAAGAGATCACCGCCGATATTCCCAATGTGGGTGAAGCGGCGCTGTCCCGCCTCGACGAGTCCGGTATTGTTTACGTCGGCGCCGAAGTTGGTCCCGGGGATATTCTGGTGGGCAAGGTGACGCCAAAAGGTGAAACCCAGCTGACACCTGAAGAAAAACTACTGCGCGCCATCTTTGGTGAAAAAGCCTCGGATGTGAAAGACACCTCATTGCGGGTTCCCAGCAGTACCAAGGGCACCGTTATCGGTGTTCAGGTCTTTACCCGCGACGGCCTTGAGAAGGATGCGCGGGCAAAATCCATTGAGCGCGCAGCTCTGGAAGAATACCGCAAGGATCTCAAGGATGAATTCCGCATTATGGAAAACGCTACCTTTGAGCGTCTTCGCGATGCTCTCGTCGGCAACCCGGTTATCCGTGCTCCAGGCCTCAAAAAAGGTGACGCCCTTAGTGCCGCTGTGGTTGAAGGCTACGATCAGGAGCAGTGGTTCAAGGTGCGCATGGAAGATGATGCCCTCAACGAACAGCTCACCAAAGCAGAAGAGTCACTGAAAGAGCGGCGCAAGCAGCAGGATGAGCGCTTTGAAGACAAGAAGCGCAAGCTTGAAACCGGTGACGACCTCGCCCCCGGCGTCCTTAAAACCGTCAAGGTCTATTTGGCCATCAAGCGTCGCGTCCAGCCCGGTGACAAAATGGCTGGTCGCCACGGCAATAAGGGTGTTATCTCTGTCATTATGCCCATTGAGGATATGCCTCACGATGAGCATGGCAACCCTGTCGATGTGGTTCTCAACCCTCTGGGTGTTCCCTCGCGGATGAATGTCGGCCAGATCCTCGAAACCCACCTCGGCCTTGCCGCGAAGGGTTTGGGTGAGAAAATCAATCTGATGCTGGAAGAGCAGCGCAAGATTGGCGAGTTGCGTGAGTTCCTTCAGGAAATCTACAGCTCGGGTACCAGTGCCCAGCCCGCTGATATTGGCAGCATGAGTGATGAAGAAGTGGTCGAACTGGCGAAAAACCTTCGCGGCGGCG
Source organism: Porticoccaceae bacterium (assembly GCA_050175615.1). Lineage (GTDB taxonomy): Bacteria > Pseudomonadota > Gammaproteobacteria > Pseudomonadales > Porticoccaceae > CAYXXZ01. The sequence continues at coordinate 7,425 of JBFXIU010000067.1, forward strand.
TACCCATGGCTACGGAAGTGTTTAACGGCGCGAAGGAAGAGGAAATCAAGGAGCTTCTCAAGCTGGCAGGAATGCCCGAAAGTGGCCAGATGAATCTGTATGACGGCCGCACCGGTGTTCAGTTCCAGCGACCGGTCACTGTGGGTTATATGTATATGCTCAAACTCAACCACCTGGTGGATGACAAAATGCACGCCCGCTCCACTGGCTCCTACAGCCTGGTTACCCAGCAGCCGCTGGGTGGAAAGGCACAGTTCGGTGGCCAGCGCTTTGGTGAGATGGAAGTTTGGGCTCTGGAAGCTTATGGCGCATCCTATACCCTCCAGGAAATGCTGACCGTCAAGTCAGACGATGTTGAAGGCCGTACCAAAATGTACAAAAACATCGTCGATGGCGACCACAGTATGGATCCTGGAATGCCGGAGTCCTTCAATGTTCTGGTGAAGGAGATCCGTTCCCTGGGCATCAATATTGAGCTGGAATACGATTAAATCCATACGTTGGAAAGGCTCGAAGTACTGACTTCGAGCCGGGCAGGAATTCTACTGGAGGAAGGGCCTTGAAAGACTTACTGAACATGTTGAAGTCCCAGGAACAGAACGGGGAATTTGACGCAATTCGCATTGGACTTGCGTCCCCCGACATGATCCGCTCCTGGTCTTTTGGCGAAGTCAAAAAGCCGGAAACTATCAATTACCGCACCTTTAAACCCGAGCGGGACGGCCTGTTCTGCGCCAAAATTTTTGGTCCAGTGCGGGATTTCGAGTGTTTGTGCGGCAAATATAAGCGCATGAAACACCGCGGTATCGTCTGTGAAAAATGTGGCGTCGAGGTTACCAGAGCCAATGTGCGCCGCGAGCGCATGGGGCATGTTGAACTGGCTTGCCCAGTGGCGCACATCTGGTTTTTGAAATCACTGCCGTCGCGGATTGGCTTGCTGCTGGATATGACTCTCCGTGAAATAGAACGCGTGCTCTATTTCGAGTCATACATTGTGACCGATCCCGGCATGACCACTCTGGAGCGCGGCCAACTGCTCACCGATGAGCAGTACTTTGAAGCCATGGAAGAATTTGGCGATGAATTTCACGCCGCCATGGGCGCGGAAGCCATTCAGCAATTGATGAAAGACATTGATCTCGGTCTCGAAATTGCGGAAATCCGTGAGGAGATCCCCAACACCAATTCCGAAACCAAAATCAAAAAACTGTCCAAGCGCCTCAAATTGCTGGAAGCGTTCTACAACTCAGGCAACAAGCCCGAGTGGATGGTTCTCGAAGCGCTGCCGGTATTGCCGCCGGATCTGCGCCCCCTGGTGCCCCTCGATGGCGGCCGTTTTGCGACCTCGGATCTCAATGACCTCTACCGCCGAGTGATCAACCGCAACAATCGTCTCAAGCGTCTGCTGGAGCTCAATGCGCCGGACATTATCGTTCGCAACGAAAAGCGCATGCTCCAGGAATCGGTGGATGCCCTGCTGGACAACGGTCGTCGCGGTCGCGCCATCACCGGTTCTAACAAGCGTCCCCTGAAATCCCTGGCCGACATGATCAAAGGCAAGCAGGGTCGTTTCCGTCAGAACCTGCTGGGCAAGCGCGTCGACTACTCCGGGCGTTCAGTGATTGTGGTCGGCCCCACCCTGCGCCTGCACCAGTGCGGTCTGCCCAAACGCATGGCGCTGGAGCTGTTCAAGCCCTTTATTTTTTCCAAGCTCGAAGGTCGCGGACTCGCCACTACCATCAAGGCGGCCAAGAAGATGGTCGAGCGCGAGGAGTCCGTGGTTTGGGATATTCTCGACGATGTCATTCGCGAGCACCCGGTAATGTTGAACCGGGCGCCCACTCTGCACCGTTTGGGTATCCAGGCTTTTGAGCCAGTACTGATCGAAGGTAAGGCCATTCAGCTTCACCCCCTGGTTTGTGCGGCCTATAACGCCGACTTTGACGGCGACCAGATGGCGGTTCACGTACCCTTGACCCTGGAAGCCCAGCTCGAAGCCCGCGCCCTGATGATGTCTACCAACAACATCCTGTCGCCCGCCAGCGGGGAGCCCATTATCGTCCCCTCCCAGGACGTGGTTTTGGGGCTTTACTGGATGACCCGCGAGCGTATCAATGTCAAAGGTGAAGGCCGCGTCTTTGCTGATCTCGCCGAAGTTTCCCGTGTTTACTACGGCGGTCATGCTGATCTCCAGGCGCGCATCAAAGTGCGTATTCGTCAGGTTACCTTCAGTGAAGAAGGCGAGCGCATTGAAGACATCAGTCTTCAGGACACCACCGTTGGTCGTGCCCTGCTCTGGGAAATCGTTCCAGAAGGTCTGGGCTTCGATCTGGTTAACCAGGCGATGACCAAAAAGGCCATTTCCCGCATTATCAACCAGTGCTACCGCTTGGTCGGTCTTAAGGCCACAGTCATCTTTGCTGATCAGCTGATGTACACCGGCTTTGATTTCTCCACCAAATCCGGCGCATCCATTGGCGTCAACGATTTTCTCATCCCTGCTGCCAAGGTCGACATTATTGCCCGCGCCGAAGATGAAGTTATGGAGATTGAATCCCAGTTCGCCTCCGGCCTGGTAACCCAGGGCGAGAAATACAACAAGGTCATCGACATCTGGTCCCGTGCCAACGACCTGGTGGCCAAGTCGATGATGGACGGTATCTCCAAAGAGGCCGTGACCAACCGCGATGGTGAAGAAGAGGAGCAGGCGTCGTTCAACTCGGTGTTTATGATGGCCGACTCCGGCGCCCGGGGTTCTCCGGCACAGATTCGCCAGCTCGCCGGTATGCGCGGTTTGATGGCACGCCCCGATGGCTCTATTATCGAAACGCCCATCATCGCCAACTTCCGCGAAGGTCTTAACGTACTCCAGTACTTTATTTCCACCCACGGCGCCCGTAAAGGTCTCGCCGATACCGCACTGAAAACCGCCAACTCCGGTTACCTGACCCGACGTCTGGTGGATGTCTCTCAGGATGTGGTCGTGGTCGAAAAGGACTGTGGCACTACGGAAGGTTTGTTGATGTCCCCGGTCATTGAGGGCGGCGATATTATTGAATCCCTTGGCGACCGCATTCTCGGTCGAGTGGTGGCTCAGGATGTGCTCAAGCCGGGTAGCGAGGAAATCGCGGTTCCAGCGGGCACCATTATCGATGAAAAATGGGTTGAACGCATCGAAGCCATGAACATCGATGAGGTTCTGGTGCGCTCGCCGATTACCTGTGAAACCCGCTTTGGTATCTGTGCCGAGTGTTATGGTCGCGATCTGGCGCGCGGTCACAAGGTCAACCAGGGTGAGGCCGTGGGGGTTATTGCCGCCCAGTCCATCGGCGAGCCCGGCACCCAGCTGACTATGCGCACCTTCCACATCGGTGGTGCGGCATCCAGGGCGTCTGCTGTGGATAACATTCAGGTTAAATCCGCAGGCAATATCCGTCTGATCAACATCAAGCTGGTGGAGCGTGCCAACGATCAGGTGGCGGTATCCCGCTCCGGTGAGTTGGCGCTTGCCGATGCCAATGGCCGCGAGAGAGAGCGTTATAAGATCCCCTACGGTGCGGTTATTACGGTTCGCGATGGCGACAGCGTTGATGCTGGCCAGATTGTCGCCAAGTGGGATCCCCACACCCACCCGATCATTACCGAAGTTGCCGGTAAGGTTGCCTTCTCCGGCATGGAGGAGGGGCTGAGTGTCCGCCGTCAAACGGACGACCTCACCGGTCTGACCCATATTTCGGTGATGGATCCCAATGACCGTCCCGCCGCGGGTAAAGATATGCGCCCGATGGTGACCCTGCTGGACAACAACGGCAAGGAGCAGGTGTTCCCCAACTCCACTGTTCCAGCCCACTATTTGTTGCCGGCGGACGCCATTGTCACCATCAACGACGGCGACACTATCAGCGCTGGCGACATCATTGCCCGTATTCCCCAGGAAGGTTCCAAAACCAGGGATATTACCGGCGGTCTGCCCCGTGTGGCCGATCTCTTCGAAGCCCGCAAGCCGAAAGACCCGGCCATTCTTGCCGAAATCTCCGGCACCGTTACCTTCGGCAAGGAAACCAAGGGCAAGCGTCGTTTGATGATTACTCCCGCCGATGGCGGTGACACCTTTGAAATGCTGATTCCGAAATGGCGCCAGTTGGGTGTTTACGAGGGTGAGCAGGTGTCGCGAGGCGAAGTGATTGCCGATGGTCCGGACAACCCCCACGATATTCTTCGCCTCAAGGGCGTGGACTCTCTGGCGGAGTTCGTTGTTAATGAAATCCAGGAGGTTTACCGCCTTCAGGGTGTAAAAATTAACGACAAGCACATTGAGGTTATTTGCCGGCAGATGCTGCGCAAGGTAGAAATCACTGATATGGGTGAATCTTCCTTTGTCAAAGGCGAGCAGGTTGAGCTCTATAACGTTCTCGAAGAAAACGAGAAATTGCAGCTGGATGGCAAACTGCCAGCCAAATATGAGCGCCTCCTCCTGGGTATCACCAAGGCGTCTCTGGCCACAGAGAGCTTTATTTCTGCGGCCTCCTTCCAGGAGACCACCAGAGTGCTCACAGAAGCCTCGGTGACCGGCAAAAAAGACAATCTGCGCGGACTCAAGGAAAACGTGGTTGTCGGGCGCCTGATCCCTGCAGGTACGGGTCTCGCTTATCATGCCCGCCGCAAGAAGGTGCGTGATGCGGCCATCGCGGACGCCATTGGCCCCACTGCAAGTGAAGTCGAAGAGGCGCTGTCACAGGCCTTGAATGAGGGCAGCGGCGAATAATTCAGCGCCCCTGCTCTTGACTCGGCGAGGCGGTATCTTTAGAATGCCGCCTCCCTTTTTAGGGAGGGTTGTCTATGCCTGCAGCCCTCTTTTGTTAGTACCTTTTTCGAAAGGTTTTTAATTGGAGTAAATAAGTAATGGCCACGATCAACCAGTTGGTTCGTAAGCCTAGAAAACGCAGAATTGCGAAAAGTGACGTTCCTGCCCTGCAGAGCTGTCCACAGCGTCGCGGTGTGTGCACCCGTGTATACACCACTACACCTAAAAAGCCTAACTCAGCGCTGCGCAAAGTTTGTCGTGTGCGTCTGACCAATGGCTACGAGGTCACCTCCTATATCGGCGGTGAAGGCCACAACCTTCAGGAGCACAGTGTGGTTCTGATTCGCGGTGGTCGTGTCAAGGATTTGCCAGGTGTGCGCTATCACACCGTTCGCGGCAGTCTCGACACCTCTGGTGTGGACAAACGTCGCCAGCGCCGCTCCAAATACGGTGCCAAGCGTCCCAAGAAGTAATGTGTTTTCGGTGAGTGAGAACCGAGTAAGGCCGGGTCGAGCGCTGTTTGCTCTTCATCCCGGATAACCCTGAAGCAAGAGAATATCGATATGCCTAGAAGACGAGTTGTTGCCAAACGGGAAGTTTTGCCAGATCCCAAATACGGAAATGTAACCCTGGCAAAATTTATGAACCACGTTATGGTCAGCGGCAAGAAATCTGTCGCTGAAAAAATTGTTTACGGTGCCCTGGATATTGTCAAAGAGCGCACCAAGAAAGACCCTATTGAAGCCTTCGAGGAAGCACTCGACAACGTGGCTCCCATGGTGGAAGTGAAATCACGCCGTGTCGGTGGCGCCACCTACCAGGTGCCTGTTGAAGTACGTTCCTCGCGGCGCGCCGCTCTGGCCATGCGCTGGCTGGTGGACTACGCTCGCGGCCGCGGTGAAAAATCCATGCGTCAGCGCCTTGCCGGCGAAATCATCGATGCCTTCCAGGGCAAAGGTGGCGCGGTCAAGAAGCGTGAAGATGTTCACCGTATGGCTGAAGCCAACAAAGCGTTCTCTCACTTCCGTTTCTAAAATCGGCAGTAAAGAAAGCGTCACAAAAAGGTGGTCATATTGGCTGCCTTTTTGCGGTTTTAAGGCCGCCAAAATTGTCTCCATTGTTTAAAACTTATTAGAGGTTAGGTAACCATCGTGGCGAGAAAGACACCCATCAACCGCTACCGCAATATTGGTATTTGCGCCCACGTTGATGCCGGCAAAACCACGACCACCGAACGTGTGCTGTTCTACACCGGCATGTCCCACAAAATTGGCGAGGTTCATGATGGCGCCGCCACCATGGACTGGATGGCGCAGGAGCAGGAGCGCGGCATCACCATAACCTCTGCGGCCACCACCTGTTTCTGGGCGGGGATGCAACAGCAGTTTCCCCAGCATCGTATCAATATCATCGATACGCCGGGGCACGTGGATTTCACCATCGAAGTCGAGCGCTCACTGCGGGTTCTCGATGGCGCTGTGGTGGTGCTCTGCGGTACTTCCGGTGTCCAACCACAAACGGAGACGGTGTGGCGTCAGGCCAACAAATACCATGTGCCGAGAATGGTTTTTGTCAACAAAATGGATCGCGCCGGCGCGGATTTTATGCGAGTCGTCGCTCAGCTGAAAACCCGTCTGGGCGCGACTCCCGTGCCTTTGCAGATGACCATTGGCGCAGAGGAAAATTTCAAAGGCGTGGTCGACCTGATCAAAATGAAAGCCATCATCTGGAACGAAGCCGATCAGGGCATGACCTTCGAGTACCAGGATATTCCCGCTGACCTCATCGACACTTGCAAAAAAATGCGCGAAAACCTGGTGGAAGCCGCTGCTGAAGCCAATGAACAGTTGATGGACAAATACCTTGAAGGCGAGGAGTTGACAGAAGACGAAGTCAAAGCCGGCATTCGCGCCAGAACCCTGGCCAATGAAATTGTTCCTGTCCTGGGTGGTTCCGCCTTTAAAAACAAAGGGGTTCAGGCAGTTCTCGACGCAGTGATCGACTATCTGCCATCCCCGACCGAGGTTAAGGCTATCGACGGCGAACTGGCAAATGGCGAGCACGCCATCAGGGTTGCCGACGACGACGAGCCCTTTGCAGCACTGGCGTTTAAAATTGCCACCGACCCCTTTGTCGGCACCCTCACTTTTATGCGGGTCTATTCGGGCAAGCTGGAGAGCGGTACAGCGGTATTCAATTCCGTCAAAGGTAAACGCGAGCGCATTGGCCGCATGGTGCAAATGCATGCGAATAACCGCGAAGAAATTAAAGAAGTCCTGGCCGGCGATATAGCCGCTGCCATCGGCCTTAAAGACACGACTACAGGTGATACCCTTTGCGATCCCGAGCACCAGATTATTCTTGAGCGTATGGAGTTCCCCGAGCCGGTAATTTCTGTTGCGGTGGAACCAAGATCTGTCGCCGATCAGGAAAAAATGGGCATCGCCCTCGGCAAGCTCGCCCAGGAAGATCCCTCCTTTAAAGTGAAAACCGATGAGGAAACCGGCCAGACCATTATCTCCGGCATGGGCGAGCTGCACCTGGACATCATCGTCGACCGTATGCGCAGAGAATTCAATGTTGATGCCAATATCGGCAAGCCCCAGGTTGCATACAGGGAGCGGATCACCAAAACGGCAGAGATCGAGGGCAAATTTATTCGCCAGTCCGGCGGCCGTGGCCAATACGGTCATGTGTGGATCAGGTTTGAGCCTGCAGACGACAATAACGCTGAGGGGCTGGATTTCGTCAACGAGATAGTCGGGGGCGTGGTGCCCAAGGAATATATTCCCGCTATTGAAAAAGGCATCGCCGAGCAGATGAAAAACGGTGTTCTTGCCGGCTATCCCCTGCTTGGACTCAAGGCCACGGTGTTTGACGGTTCTTTCCACGACGTCGACTCCAATGAAATGGCGTTTAAAATTGCTGCATCCATGGCCACCAAACAGCTGGCCGAAAAAGGCGGTGCCGTTCTCCTTGAACCCATTATGAAGGTCGAAGTAGTTACCCCGGAGGAAAACATGGGGGATGTGGTCGGTGACCTCAACCGCCGCCGCGGCATGATTCTGGGGATGGATGAAAGTGTCTCGGGCAAAATTATCAACGCCGAAGTGCCGCTGTCTGAAATGTTTGGCTATGCAACCGACTTGCGCTCAGCGACTCAGGGGCGGGCAACCTTCACCATGGAGTTCGCGCAATACAACGAAGCCCCAAACAACATCGCTCAAGAAATTATTGGCAAAAATTCTTGACTATCTCATTCACTGTTTTAAGAGGATCTGCCCATGGCAAAAGAAAAGTTTGAACGCAACAAGCCCCACGTGAACGTGGGCACCATTGGTCACGTAGACCACGGCAAGACGACGCTGACAGCGGCGCTGACCCGTGTGTGCTCAGAAACCTGGGGCGGCAC
>JBFXIU010000068.1:0-15639 GCA_050175615.1 Porticoccaceae bacterium
TCCAGTTTTACAGGGTGTCGAGACTATTGGATTCCCGTCTGCACAGGAGCGTCACCCTCGACCTGATCGGGGGCATGCATTCCCACGCGGAGGATGGGGGCGAGGCAATGCGCCTATAATTAACTGTCGCCGATCGACATATTGCACGGGTCATTCTTGCGCAGGCACATTAGTGTCCGGAATGCTTCAATGCCGTCATTCCTGCGTAGGCGAGAATCTTCTCTCTGGGAGTAAATGGTTCGCCAAAGATGCCCGCCTTCGCGGGTATGACGTTGGTGGCGGGTTTACTCAATTGGTGGAGGGCGTGCTCAATTGGTGGGGGTGTGCTCAGTTGGCGGGGAGTATGTCCTTGATGTCTGCACCTTGTTGGGCAAAATTTAATCAATAAAATCCTTGTCAAGACATGCCGCCAAGCCATTCATTTTACTTGCCAAAAGCCTGTTTATCTGTGCTAACATGCGCCACTGCTGAGTTTTGCTGCTGTTTTACTGGGCTTCAAAGTGCGCTGGGTCAAGTTAACAACAAAAGTGTGATCTGTGTCTCAGTATAGTAGTGCGCAATCAGCATAATTGAACATACCCGTTTCTCGGGGGCTGTGCTCCATTGTGGAGATGCAGTAGGCAAGCACGAACCGACGGGTTCAACCCGGTTCGCCGGGTGCTTGTAATGTCGATTCGACTTAACAATATGGAGAATTCCAAATGGCTACACCAACAGAAAATGCAATTCAGGAGATCTATCTGGGTCTTCTTGGGCGTCCAGCTGATGCAGCTGGTCTTGCCTACTGGGCAAATGATGTTGACAACAACGGCATGTCTCTTGCCGGTGTACGTTTCAACATCGTAAACGAACAGCCCGAATACGAAGATGTTTTCGGCGGCCTGTCCCGTTCGCAAACTGTCAACCAACTCTACCTCAACCTGTTTAACCGCAACGCCGAGCCAGCAGGCCTCGAATACTGGGTAAATGGCGGCGGTTCTACTGTTCCTATCGATTTGCTGGTTTTTGCCCTGTCTGATGGCGCCGGCGGTCCTGACCGTTTGGTTCTCGACAACAAAGTCGCCGTAGCCAATTACATCACTGCAAGCCCCAACTACGGTGTTCTGAGCACTGCTGAAGTTGATGCCATTCTCGATACCGTTGGTGCTTCCAACGTTAACGCTGTAATCGCCGCCTATGATGCTGCTGTGGCTGAAGCGCAAAACCCAGTTGGTGAAACCTTTGTTCTGACTGCCGGGCAAGATAACTTCACTGGTACTGCCAAGGCTGATACATTCCTTTCCACCCAGAACACTCTGCAAAACGGCGATGTTCTCGACGGCGGTGATGGTAACGACACCCTGGTCGTTTCTGTCGGTGGCAACAACGATTTCTTCGCGGCTCCTGACATCAGCAACATTGAAACCATCCGAGTTAACGCTCCCAACAACAATGGCATCGCCATTGAGCTGGATCTGTCCAACGCCGACGGCTACAACACTCTGGAATCCTTCCAGGTAACCAGCTACACCGGCAGCGGTTCTTTTGTCGGCTTTTACGACATCCAGAACGTCAACGGCACTGACATTCGCATCATCGACACCAATGTCGATCACGAATTCACCTACGACACTAATGGTTACGTGCGCACTGCTGGCGGCGTAGCGGTTGGCAACGCCATTGATCTGTATCTGTCTGAAGTTGATGGCTCTGAGCTGGTGTTTGGCAACGACGTTCCCTACACCCCATACCAGTCCGAAGCGGATCAAATCAACATCACTTCTGCTCAGCGCACCCAAGTCAGCACCACCACCTTCAACACCCTGTCTGGCCTGTACGTTGGCGACATGCTGAACACCGTTATCATCGACGGTAACGCAGACTTTGAAGTTGAAGACTTCCTGGATCTGAACGTAAATCTGGTTGACGCTGGTGCTCTGGGTGATCTCAATGCCGACCTGACTCTGAGCCTCCATGCCCAAGGCGTAGTCTTGAATCTTGATGGCACTGTCAACGTTGCTGCCACGACCTTCCTCAATGTGGTAGGCGCTCACGGCGACGACGACATTTACATCGGTGGCGCTCGCAGCGCGGGTATTAATGTTGTCGATCTCGGCACTGGTGACGACTACCTGCATATCGATCTGGATGCTTCCCACAGCTTTATCACCACCGGTGAAGGCGATGACTCCGTTGAACTGCACATCGAACGCGGCCTGCTCGCGGTAGACCTGGGTGAAGGCGACGACTATCTGGAAATTTGGGGCGATGTTGATGATTTGACTACAACTGCTCTTAACGATGGCGTTAGCACCGTTGTAGCAGGCGCAGGTAACGACACTGTGGTTATCGATGCGGCTAACTCTTATCAGGGTTCTGCCTCCAACGACTTTGATATCAATCTCGGTGAAGGCGATGATGACCTGTCAATTACTAGCCATGGTAACCAGCTGATTGATGCTGGCGCTGGCGACGACATTGTTGTCATCAATGGCAACGGTATTCACGACATTGATCTGGGCGAAGGCGATGACTTCCTGCACATCAATGGCTCCCGCGATGCCACCGGCACCCTGGATAACGCCAACCCCAACAATGAGCCTGAATACACCGTGATCGTTGGTGGTGAAGGCAACGATACTGTGATCGTTGACGCTGGCCTCACCAATGCAAACGGCGTTACTGCTGGCAATGGCGCTACTGGTGCATTTGATCATTACCTCGATGTTGACCTTGGCGAAGGCGATGATGTCATCCAGGTTCGCACCCAGGATCTCACCGCAGACGACATCATCAATGGTGGTGAAGGCAGCGATACCCTGGTATTGACCAACAAAGCCAACACCAAGGCGACGGGTTCTGTGGGCGCTTCTGAAACTGGCAGTGTGACCAGCATCGAAACCTTCGATCTGCGTGACCACAGCATTACCCTGAAGCTGACCAACGACAACTTCGATACCGCTGAAGATCGTGATATCACCGTGCGTACCGAGCAGTCGAGCACCGTTAAGCTGCCAAGCCTGACTGTTGCTTCTACAGGTGCAATCGTAAACCCCATTACCAGTGGCATGTCTTACCAGGCGTGGTTGGCTCTGGAAGCAGAATGGGAAGCTGGTGTCTATCTTGAGAGCAATGGCCCTGAATTTCTGCCCAACAATGACCCCAACCCTGCTTACCAAACCCTGCAGGCGTTCCTGTTCAGCCCACAAGGCGGTGTTCAGGCAATCGACTTTGCCGACAACACGGGTGATGGCGATAGTCTGGTAATTGAGTCCGAGACTACTCTGCCAGCTGCGCAGCCCAACCGCATCGATCCCCAGGACAAAGTGTTTTTCGTTCTGGATCAAGATGTTGAGCAGGTGGTAGATCTCACTGGCGTTGCGCTCTCTGCCGCTTCTGGTCGCAGCTTTAGCCTTCTGGGTGGCGGTATCCGCGACGTGGTCATTGCCGACGATGCCAGCATCAACGGCCGCCTGAACCTGCGTTTTGACAACTCCGGTGCCAACAACGCTACCGACGACACCCTGCAGGTACGTGACGGCGCAACCATCACCGCAGCCGATCTGCGCAATGTGACCGGCCTGGAAATTCTGGAGCTGATCGCTACCCAGAACAACAGCCAAACCTGGAACATTGAGCTGACCGACACGGTTATCAATCAGACCACCGGCTCTGCCGATCTGATTATCCGTGTTGATCCCACAGTGCCTGCCGGCAGCCGTGTCAACATCACTACCGATGCCAGCACCCCCAACGCACTGAACGGTGTGATCGTTGAAAACAATGGCAACGTCGACATCTACATCGACGGTGTTCTTGCCACTGGCGGAAGCTATGTTGGTGGAGTGATCACTGTTGTCACGCCTCTGTTCTTCACCAACAACGTGGACGATCTGGAAGGCACCATTGGTAATGATCTGTTTATTGCCAATAGCCTCAACCAACTTGATGAAGCTGACTTCGCCGATGGCCTGGCTGGTGACGACACCCTGCAGCTCAACTTCGCTGTTGCCAACCCCAACCAGGGGCTTTGGGTACAGCTCAACAACGTTGGCCTGGATAACATTGAAGAAATTCTCTTCAACACGGGTAACGCCGTACGCATGGATGGCATTGGCCTTGGCCAATTTGGCGATGTCGAAACCATTACCTCTGGCAGTGGTAACGATGTCCTCAATGACATGCGCCTTGGCCTGACCTACAACCTCGGCGCAGGCAACGACTACATCAGCCTTAGCGCCCTTGATGGCGGTGCAGGTACCACCACAGTTAACGGTGGCACCGGTTCCGATACTGTCGATGTCAGCAGCTTTGGTGCAACCTACGCCATTGATGTCGAGCTGATCAACGGCACTGGGGTGAACAACACCATCACCATCGAACAAAACGTTGACAACGGCAATGTAACTGTCAATGGCTTTGGCGGAGGAAGCGATCTGTTGAACATCGTTGGCGCCATCGGCGGCACCGTGACCACCAGCTCCGTTGAAACCATCAACGACAGCAACGCTGGCAATACTATCGTTGCCACCGGTAACGGTGTGGGTAGCGGCAATGTCACAGCCAACCTGTTCGACGGCAACGACACCCTTACCATTACTAACGCCAACACTGCGACTGTGACTGCGGAAACAGGCACCAACACCATCACCATCGGTGCAGGTGTTACCAATGCCAACATCACTGGTGGTACAGGCGTCAATACTGGTGTTGATATTATCAATGTCACCGTGTCCAACAACGCCACTGTCAACTCAGGTGACGGCGATGATGTTATCACCGTCAACGCCAACAATGCTGCAACTGTTAATGGCGGTGCTGGCGCCGACATTATCACTGTTAACGTAGATGGGGCTAATATCGGTGGTAGCGCTTCTGTTGAAGGCGGTACTGGTAACGACATTCTGAATGTCTACACCCAGAACACAGAAACCTCCACTGTTGTGGGCGGCGCTGGCAATGACACCATTAACCTCAATGATATTGCCGCTGGTGGTGTTGATCTTATCCGCTTCGGTACCATCGACTATGATGAGCTTCAAGTAGTCACGCCCAACAATGATACCCAAGGGCTGGATGTTATCAATAATTTCAACTTCGAAGGCATAACCGCCAACAATGACCCGCTGCCCACCGGTGAAGATCTGATGAACTTTACTGCCTTCCTGGGCGGCACTGCGGATAACCGTGTGACTGTTAGCGGTAACTGGAACGGTACCAGTGCCATCACTGCTGACGCTTCTGCGGGCAACGCCGTTGTTGTAGTCTCCGCTCCGGGTAAAACGCTCCAGGCCAGTGACTTTGGCGCAAATGGCTTCGGAGGTGCCATCCAGTTGAATGACAATGGCAAAGCTGTTGTTGTGGTGGGTACCAATCCGTCCGGTATCGGCACTGGCATTGATCAGTTTGACATCTACTACGTCCAGGATACTTCCAGTGGTGCTGGCCAAACCTGGGCTGTGGACAAGGTGGCGACTGTTAACAGCCTCACTGCTGTAGGCATCGAAGAAGTTATGGACAACCTGGTTGATGGTCTGGCCGTTCCTCCGCCTGTACTGCCCAATATTGTTGCGGGTGTTGCTGGTGGTCAGGTAATGAATGCCACTGCTGCAGAAGACCACTTCGTGCTTGCCACTGGTGCTCCCGGTGCGGTGACTGTTTACAGTGTGGCTCCAACAGCTAGCACTGGCCTGACTGGTGCAGCTGATGCGGCAACAGTAGGTGACACCCTGGTGTATGCTGCCGGTGTGGATGCCATTATTGGCTTCGAGCAAGGTGTTGATAAACTGGATGTGGTTACCCCGGGCGCACCGATTAACGCCTTTGGTAATGCACAATTCGCTGGCCCTGCTGGCGCTGCTAGTGACCTTGATTCAAGCGCAGCTCCCTATGTGCTGTATGGAAACTGGGATCAGGTCACTAATACCTTCACTGTGGCTCAGGATTGGACAGCGGTCACCGCCGACGCTCTGGTAATTCAGGGTGTTCAAGGTTTTGATCCGATTCAAGAGTCTCTGGGTGCAACAGTGGTTGTTGGTTTGAATACCGCTTTGGTAGCTGCCGACTTCATGTAATGTAAGTGGTCAATATCTTTTGGTATTGATTAATTGCTAAGATGAAACTAAGCCCCACCCTTAATGGGTGGGGCTTTTTTTATGCTGAGATGATAGCAGTGTAGATTTGTATAACAATGATTGGGTTATTGTATGAGTAATTGGGTGCCTATTTCGAAATCAGATCATTCAAACTGTGGCTGGAAAAAGCCCCAGGGTTATGGCTTCTTTAGCAACAACCAGATAGTTCAGGTTTTACTTGCCGAACTTCCAAAGTTGATCAGTTGCTACCCTCTGGCTTTTATTGCTAATCAAGATAAGTTTTTATTGGTCGCGTTGTTGGGCGTGGAGCATGGACGAAACGTTTTTATCTCCACGAGTTCTGAATGGGATGCCTCTTATGTTCCTTCTAGTGTCAGGGGATATCCCTTTAGCCTTGTCAGGCTTAATGATGACTCTCTGACCTTATGCATAAGCGAGGAGTGTCTGGTGTGCACTGAAGCTGCTCCGGAGCCTTTATTCCAGCCCAGCGGAGAGTTAGCGCCACATGTAGCGAATACGGTAGATTTTCTCCGCCATTGTGATGCTAATAGGGAGGTCACCCAGCGTGCTGTCGATGTGTTAGCGTCGATGAACCTGATAGAAGTCTGGCCTATTCAATACAGGTACTCAGATCGACTAGATACGACTAGGCTTTCTGGAATTTATCGCATTAATCAAGAATGTTTGCACGGCCTAGAGGAAAAAGCACTTAAGAAATTGATGGAATGCGGTGCCTTAGGATTGGCGTATGCCCAACTATTTTCAATGGAACAGCTTCAACCGTTGATCGCCCGTGCTAAATTGCAATGTTCAGGCCAATCCCCGCTGGCAGGAATGCCCGAATTAGACGATATTTTTGGCTCAGAGGATTCCTTCAATTTTGACTTCTTGAAAAAGGAGTAGGCAACCGAAGATCGGGGTCAAAGATCGAACCAAGGTCGGGGTCAACTCAAGGTCCGAGATCGGGGTCCGAGATCCGAGATCGGGGTCCGAGATCGGGGTCAGAGTAACGACTCACGCCGCCGATCTGAGTATGCTATTTGACTTCTCCTGTGCCACGTCCCTTTGGCCCTGGTTTAAGAGGTCGCTGACGAATACCAGTAAGCGCTGCAATCTCCGATCGGAAGCGATCATTACCCAGCGCCATACCCCTGTTTGTTGAGTCTCGAATAGAATTGATTTCCTGCTCGCTGAGCTGTTCTTGGAAGAGTTCACGGTATGCCAGTAGCCGCGCGGACGGAGTGTCACCGAGTGCCAGATACTGGTCGTGAGGTGTCCAAAGATCGGTTGCGATACCCCGTGCGTGTGCATGGTAGCTCGACCAACGATAAGCCTCAGGCCGGGTTACCATCCTGGCTCTCACGGGGTTAAGCTCGATGTAGCGCTGGCAGCAAATAACGTACGCTTCGGAGTGGACGACGCAAGACTTGAACCGGCCTCCCCACAGTGTGCCGGTGCGTTGGTAAGCCTTGTTGAAGTAGCGTACATAGCGGCGCCCCAGAGTCTGCATCATGGCGGATACCGCCTGTTCCTGACGGGGAGTTACCAGCAGGTGGACATGGTTAGTCATAAACACCCAGGCATGAATGTCGACGCTGTAGCGCTTGGCTGCATCACCCAGCCATTTGCGGTAGACGCCGAAGTCTTCGTCATTTACAAAACAAATCTGACGATTGTTTCCCCGCTGAACCACATGCTGGGGAACGTCGATAAGGGATGTGCGTGGTGGGCGCGCCATTAGCTCCTCCATGAGCGATAGGTTGGATATGATCGTAGCGGCGATAAGCGGTGGAATGCAAGGCGAAGTCGTGGGAGTTGTTACTCTGACCCCGAACTAGAGCTAGCCGAACTAGCCCCGACCCCGAACTAGACCGCAATAGTTCACAGGCGCAATAGCGCACTGCTGTAATCCAGGAATTCATCAAGGTGATGGGTAATGATGCTGACAATGATCGGCAGTTGTAGTTGTTGGTATTGGTGAACAGCAATATTGCGAAAGCCCACAATGCGCTTCAGCACGGCGGCCAATGAATGGTCAATCACACCACCCCGTGCCAATAATTCGAAGACATCGCGAGAACTCTGGGGTACGCCCAGAGTATCGCGGCGAATCAAATACTGACCCATATCCAGCGCTGCTTCACAGGCTCTCTGAATATTGAGGATGGCTGCATCCTGGCGGGTATGATCGGTTGCGAATGTGGACGGATCCTTGAGGTATTCCTCGCGAGCACGAGCCACGCAACGTTCGATGGTTGCTGCCTTGTTGATCAGTACGTCATCTGCCATAGACGCTGCCCCGATCTTTGATGTCGCCAAGAAGCCCGGCGCGTGCGCTATCGAGCTCGGTTTTATCACTGAGTATCGCTGCCTCATAAAGGGCTGCCTGGCTATCCTTGTGCCACCAGCAATTGCCACTGGTGATAATCCGATACTGCATCACCGTGGATGCGGCGCGTAAATCCAGTAAATCAATTGGGCAGCCTGCGATATCTTCCAGATCGCCCGCCAATTCGAACAGACTAACCGGGTCGGCATAGCCTGCTACCAGTACCGCCAAATCGAGGTCGCTGTGAGGTTGGGCATGCCCATCTATCTGGCTGCCAAAAGCGTAGATGGCCAACAAATCAGGCAACATCTGGCGCAGATAAGAAGTAATGGCGGGAATATTCATTTTCGAGTCAAATGTGAGTTTGAGGTGATTGTAGCAACAAGTGATAAGAAGTTGGACGAAATACTTGCTGTAGACAGCTATTACAGTAGGCCTTCTACCCATTCCAGTTGCCTGGGCAGGCAAACTCGCTTGAGGTCGTAGTGATTGCGGGCAAAGGTTCTTGCCGCCGTGCCCAAGCGCTCGCGCTGGCTGGGGTCGTTCAATAGGGCGGTGATGCTGTCTGTAAGGGCGTGGTGATCAAAAAAGTTTACCAGCAGCCCGGTTTCGTCGTGGCGAATGGCTTCGTGCAGGGGTTGGGTGTCGCTGGCGACAATGGCGCAACCGATACTCATGGCTTCCAGAAGGCTCCAGCTCAACACAAAGGGATAGGTTAAATAAACGTGTACAGTGGAGATTTGCATCAGGGCGATAAAACTGGGGTAGGGGATCTTGCCGAGAAAATGTATCCGTTGCCAGTCGCTATCAGGTATTTGTGGCCGCACCTCGGCAATAAAGCGGTCTTTCCAGGATTGGCCATCGGTGGTTTTGGCGCCGTAGCTGACGTCATTCCCGCCCACAATCATAATTCGCGCCTCGGGACGCTCAGCGAGAAGGCGGGGCAGGGCGCGCATAAAAATATGATAGCCCCTGTAGGGTTCCAGGTTGCGGTTGACGAAGGTGATGATTTCATCTTTCCGTGTGAAGGCAAGCTTGTTATTGATCGTCAGTTTGACTTCGGGATTGGGAGTTAGGACATCGGTATCAATGCCATCGTGAACCACAGTGATGCGCTCGCGAAAACGTTCAGGAAAGGTGCTGGCCTGCCAATGTGTAGGCGAAATACCGCCATCGGCAAACTCAAAGTGCAGCAGGTTGTTGACGTTTTTAAGCGCAACGCGACAGAGATCACCGTTGTCGTCGTTGGCGAATTCAGGATCAAAGCCCACATCAGTTCCCGAGGTGTGGTAGAAAAATTCACAGTAAATCCCCATTTTGGCTTTGGGCCAGATTTCTTTTAGAAACAGGCTCTCGCCCCAACCGGGGTGGGCGATAATCAGATCTGGGTAGAAACCTTCTTTTTTTAATGTTTCCGCACAGCGAAAAGCGGCCTCGCCACGGATCACCTTGGATTCAAAATCCCCCACCCAGGGATGTACGCCTTTGCCATTGCCCCGCGTAACCGGGTAGGGGATGAGTTTAACCCCTTGCCAGGTTGAAGCCGTTTTGGCGGTCAGTATCAGTGCGCGAACATCGTGGCCGCGGGCAGCCAGGGCTGGGGCAAGGTGCTTGAATTGACAGGGGAAACTTTGGTGGATAAAGAGTATTTTCATAAATTTGAAAGCGCGGCGGGGGAGCAGAAGATCGCTGTATTGACAATTGGCTTGATTGTAAGTGAAGCGGAGAGACGAATCTATGGTAAGGTTTGCGGCTGCGAGCCGTGCCTGGTTCAACGACACACAAGTAACGGCACATTTAACATTCGCTTTTATTGCCGCGAAAGCGGGAATTCTGTGTTTTATAGTGCGTGCATGAGGTTTCACTATTTGTGTGTCGTTGAACTAACCTGGTCTTTTATAGTTTGGGGTCGCTCTGATTAAGGTCATTCCCGCGCAGGCGGGAATCTATAATTGGGGTTTCCTTGCTAAAAATGACCAGGATATAAGGTGAAATGTAACCCTTGCTGTTGTGTATAACTGATGCAAATTCTTTTTGTCCACCAGAATTTTCCTGGCCAATATCGTTATATTAGCCGCTATTTTGCCAGCCACCCCCAATGGCAGGCCTATGCTATTGGTGAGAAAACCAATGTAACTCGGCAACTGGCCTATATTCCCCAGCAGGGTATACACCTGATGGGTTATGAACTGCCCGCGAAGCGTTCTACTCATGCAGGATTGGCTGGCGAATTTGCTGCCCACCTCGACCGCGCCCAGGCAGTGGCGGCTTTGGCGTTGCGCCAGCGTAAAAATGGTCTTGATCCTGATATTATTTGCTCCCATCCCGGCTGAGGGGATTCTCTCTATCTCAAAGAAGTTTTTCCAAGAGCAAAATTCCTCAGCTATTTCGAGTTCTACCACCGGCCAGATGCTCCTCTGGTCGATTTTGACCCTGAATTCCCCACTGGAATCGGCGGCAAAATGAGCCTTCGCTCTAAAAATGCCACAAATCTGCTGTCCCTGGAAATGGCAGATGCCGGTGTTTGTCCCACCCGTTGGCAGTTAGGTACATTTCCCGATGTCTTTAAAGACAAAATTCGAGTGATTCACGATGGGGTTGATACAGAACTGATAGCGCCAAAACCTGGCACCAGGATCACGGTCGATGGCCTGGATTCCGGTTCGCTGACCTTGTCGAAGGACGATGAAGTTATTACCTACTCTGTTCGCAATCTTGAGCCGAGTCGGGGATTTCATGTGTTTATGCGCGCCCTGTCACAATTGCAAAAGCGCCGCCCCCGCGCCATCACGGTGATTGTCGGTGGCGATGAAGTCAGTTATGGCAAGCCGCATCCCTCGGGTAAATGCTGGCGGGAAGTGCTGCTGGAGGAAGTAAAAGGGGAGTTGGACATGTCGCGGGTAATGTTCGTTGGTAAACTGCCTTACCCGACATTGCTCAACCTGTTCCGTATCAGTTCATTGCATATTTATCTGACCACACCTTTTGTTTTGTCCTGGTCGATGCTGGAAGCCATGGCCTGCGGCACCCCTGTGTTGGCATCGGCCACAGCCCCTGTGATGGAGGTGATTGAGGACGGTGTTAACGGTGTTCTTTTTGATTACCACCGTGGTCAGGAGCTGGTGGAGAAAGTCGATACCCTGCTCAGCCAGCCCGCCCTATTGAGGCAGTTGGGTGCTCGAGGGCGGGAGAGTATTGTGGACAGGTACGATCTGAAAACCCGCTGTCTGCCGGAGCATATTCGTTTTATTGAGTCGTTACTGGCCAGCTAGTTGTTGCTTGAGCTGAGTGTCGTATTTGTCTAACCAGTGCTGAAGCGATAGAATGCGGCTCGGTCGTCCCAAGGCCGTGCGCCTTTAGTCTTTGTGGCAGTGGCGCCGGTTTTATGTGGATGGTTTTTTTGGTTAAATTTTCTTAAATGTTAATGAATGAGTAGAGATTTAAAATGGCTGAGAATGATGTGGTAAACGAACAATCAATTACTATCGATGGTCGCCAGTACAATATAGGTAGTCTTAGTGATATTGCCAAATCTCAGGTGGCGAACCTCCGCTATGTGGATCGCGAAATTGAGCAAGCCAAGAATCATATGGCTGTTCTTCAGGCCGCGCGCCAATTTTACGCGGGTATCCTGAGCAAAGAATTGCCGCAAGACTAGCGCTATCAGTGAGTGCCGGTTGAGGGTGGATTGCTGTGACGGTACAGCCAGATAATTTGCTAAGGCTGACCAAGGTCACCCTCAACTATAACAATATTGAGGACAGGATCCGCATGGATGCGCGGACGCAAGCTGGTGAAACAGTGGCTTTCTGGATCACACGTCGCCTATGCAGGGAGCTGGTCAAGGCAATAGTTGCCTATTTTAATAAGCCGGAAATTAACAGCGCCGAAATAAATAGGGCTGCTGTATCGCCGCAACATATTCCTGCAGTGCAGGAATTTCTCCATCAAAAAGCGAAAAGTGACAAAAAAAACTCCCCGCCTGTAATGTCTGCCTCCTCGGCAGTTGTTCTTATCAATCGCGTGCAGGTGCGAACCTCTAGCAAGGTTGTGCAAATGTCATTTCCTTTCACTGAAACGTCCATGGCTGTGCTGGCCATGAGTCCCACTGAAGCGCGGCAATGGCTGGATATTCTTTATCAGCAGTGTCTGCTGGCGGAGTGGTCGTTAGATGTTTGGCCGCAATGGATTCAATCTTTACCCGTGGCCGATACCGCCAAGCCTGAACTCGGGGAAAAAGTTCACTAGTACCGCAACTAAGGGCGCCTGTTGGATTCGCCGTTATTCCTACAAATAGCACACTGCTGTTGAGGATATGCACTGCGTCATTCCCGCGCGGAAACATCAACCTCGATCTGATCGGGGGCAGAAAGGCATAGTTGCCCGTTCTGATATTGGCGGTTTCTTTATTATTGTGAGCTGGGTCACAACTCGTGGCTTTTTAGAGCCAAAAAGACTTTTGAGTGTTGATTTGATAGAATGCGCCCCAAATTACATAGCACCAGCAGGCCACTTTCTGGCCTGTTGCTGTTTTCAGACACGGACTAGCGCCCATGGTTAAGCCCCTTAGTAAAAATGATCTGCAACAGGCTCTTCGGCTGTGTAAAGGGTCATTTGTTATTGCCGGTGTGTTCAGCATGTTTATTAACCTGCTGATGCTGGTTCCCCCTTTCTATATGATGCAAACCTACGACCGGGTACTCTCCAGCGGCAGTCACACTACCTTGTTAATGTTGACATTGATCATGGTATTTCTATTGGCGACGATGGGGGGGCTTGAGTGGGTGCGCTCCCGCGTCCTGGTCAGAGCCAGCTCAAAGCTGGATAGTCTGCTCACCGACAAGATGTTCGATACCAGCTTTAAGCAGTCGCTGTACTCTGCGGGCACAGTGAGCAATGCCCAGCCTTTACAGGATCTAAACGGTTTGCGACAGTTTATGACCGGCAACGGCTTTTTTGCTTTCTTTGATGCCCCCTGGCTGCCTATTTACATACTGGTGATGTTTGCCTTTAGCCCTTGGTACGGGCTGATCGCTGTTATAGCCGCTGTTATCCTTGTCATTATTGCGGTGTTTAATGAAAAAAGTACTGCTCCCTTGTTTGAGGAGGCGACCAAACATCAAGTTCAGGCGCAAGCCATGGCCGCCACCAATTTACGCAATGCCGAAGTGATTGAATCCATGGGTATGCTCACCAATATTCGCAATCGCTGGCGCAAATATTCCGGTGAATCCCTGTATTGGCAGAGTGTTGCCAGCGATAAGGCGGCGGGTTTTACCAGTGGCTCTAAAGTGTTTCGGCTGACAGTACAGTCATTGATTCTTGGTGTTGGCGCCATTTTGGTACTTGATAACCAAGTTAGCGCTGGCGCGATGATCGCTGGGTCTATTTTGCTGGGGCGCGCTCTGGCGCCGATTGATGTACTTATAGGTTCATGGAAGCAGTTTGTGACTGCCCGGACGCAATACGCAAGACTGAACAAGCTCTTGGATCAGCTTCCCGCTGACACGGAAAAAATGAGTTTGCCCGCCCCTAAGGGCGCCCTAAGGCTTGAGCAGGCAATGATAGGGCCACCCCTCAGTAAGATGCCGGTAATAAAAGGTGTCTCCTTTGCCGTTGAACCGGGGGAGTCTGTGGCCATCATAGGGCCTAGTGCCTCTGGTAAATCCACCCTGGCTCGCGGGATTTTGGGAATCTGGCCGGCATTTTCTGGAAAAGTCAGGCTCGATGGCGCGGATATCAATCATTACAATCGTGATGAGATCGGCTCCTATCTGGGCTATCTCCCCCAGGATATCGAGCTTTTCGATGGCACGGTAAGCGAAAATATTGCCCGTTTTGGCGACGTCAATGCCGAGAAGGTAGTAGCCGCCGCCCAGGCTGCCGGTGTCCATGAGCTGATCCTGCAATTGCCAAATGGTTATGACACCCATATTGGTCAGAGTGGCGGTGCCCTGTCCGGTGGCCAGCGCCAGCGCATAGGCTTGGCGCGGGCGCTCTATGACAACCCGGTGCTGGTGGTTCTCGATGAGCCCAACTCGAATCTCGATGACCAGGGTGAGCTCGCCTTGGCCAAATGTCTTCAGGGACTTAAGGATAGGGGGGCGACAACAATTCTTATCACCCATCGCCCGTCCATTTTAAACCTGGTTGACAAAATTATGGTGTTAACTGCTGGCCAAATTGCCATGTTTGATACCAAAGAAAAAGTGCTTGAAACCATGAAAGCTGGTCAGGCGCCGGTAAGAAAACAAACGGCTACACCTGTGGCGCAAGCCAACATCACCCCTATTTCCAAGGATTAAGCGTTAATGAATACACAGGTTACATTGCCGCAAAACTCGGCTAACCCCGAGTTGGAAACCTCTGATAAAAAGCCTAGAACCATAGGCTTGATCATTCTTTTGGTGACTTTTGGCATCTTTGGCACCTGGGCGGCCTTTGCCCCCTTGGACAGCGCATCCCTGGCTTCTGGGGTGGTGACCGTGAAAGGGAATCGAAAAACTGTGCAGCATTACGAGGGCGGTATTGTGCGCGAAATCCTCGTGGTGGATGGAGAGCACGTTCAGGAAGGTCAGCCCTTGATCGAACTTGATGGCACTCAGTTCAGTGCCGAGTTGGGGGTGTTGCGCGGGCAGTATTTTACCGCCAGAGCCATGGAGAGCCGCTTGCTTGCTGAGCGCGATGATTTGGAGTCTGTGGTTTTTGCCGAGGATCTTGATGTTGAAGATGAGCGTGCGGCAGAGTCAAAACGCAATGAAGTACAGATTTTCAACGCGCGCCGCAATAGTCGGTTGGGTGAGCAGGAGGTGTTAGAAAAACGGATTTCCCAGTTGGATTCACAAATTAAGGGTTTAAAGGCGCTGATTGCCAGTCAGGAAGAGTTGAGCGTATCTTTCGCGGCTGAAATTGAGGATTTGTCAGCGCTGCTCACGGAAGGTTACGTTGAAAAAACCCGTTTGATCGAGCTGCAACGGAGCTTATCGAGAACCAAAGGCGAAATTGCCGATCACCAGGCTAATGTTGCCCAGGCTCAGATGAAAATTGGTGAAACTCAGTTAGAAATTCTTCAGTTAAATAAAAAATTTAAAACGGAAGTCGTGGATATGCTTGCAGAGGTGCAGGCAAAAGTCTTTGATCTTAGGGAGAGAATTACCGCCATTCGCGATAAGGTTGAGCGAGCCACTATTCGAGCGCCGGTTTCAGGTGTTGTCCTTGGTCTCAGTACCCATACTA
>JBFXIU010000069.1:0-15590 GCA_050175615.1 Porticoccaceae bacterium
TCCCGCACAGGCGGCAGTCTAAAAAGTGAACGAACTATAGATTTCCGCCACCGATTAGAAGGCAAGGCTCGACAGCTAGGGTTATTCCGCTGTGGATTTTTCTGCCCCGCACTTGCCCTCACCACATTTACCTTCGGCGTCTTTGTTGGCAGCGCTCTCACCGCATTTGCCCTCACCGCACTTGCCTTCTGTCTCTTTACCGGCTTTGTCAGCCCCGCATTTGCCTTCGCCGCATTTCCCTTCGGCGTCTTTGCTGGCAACCTGATAACCAGTGCCGAGATCGGTGGCGACAAAAGGGTTTTCAGCAAGTGCGCTGAGTGGCGTAGCCAGGGTGCTGGAAAGAAAAGCCAGACCGATGGCGGTTTTAACGGTGTTGATCGATTTGTTGCTCATGGTTAACTCCTGGTGGTTGGTAAACTCTGAGCCGATTGGATGCGACAACCTGGATTTTGTTACAGGCTATTAGCCCGAAAATTGCGCCAGTCGCTGAAAGCCGAGTT
The DNA here is from genome assembly GCA_050175615.1 of Porticoccaceae bacterium. Lineage (GTDB taxonomy): Bacteria > Pseudomonadota > Gammaproteobacteria > Pseudomonadales > Porticoccaceae > CAYXXZ01. Next base: position 501 of record JBFXIU010000069.1, read on the forward strand.
TCGTGCTGCTATAACAGGCTTAAAGGTGATTGCAGATAATTGATTGTTTGCTACCGGCTACGTTTGCCTGTGCCGGTACTGCAGTCAGGAGGGCGGCGAGGATCGCCAGGGTTTTCCCTATAATGCTCCGTCAACGCTGCCAGCGGTGGTAGCGCTCCACCAGTTTCAGCAGCCCCTGCGGTGCATGAGCCTTCTTCCACTCTCCGGCGGCGAATTTGTTGGCCTCCGCCAGGGTGGGGTAGATATGGATGGTGCCCAGTATCTTGTTGAGCCCCAGTTTGTGCTTCATGGCCAGCACATATTCGGCGATCAAATCCCCGGCATGGTTGCCGACAATGGTTACGCCGAGAATGCGGTCGGAGCCGGGAGCCGTCAGCACTTTGACAAAGCCTTCGGCGCTGCCGTCGGCAATGGCGCGATCCAGGTCGTCGATGCCGTAACGGGTGACTTCAAAGGCAACGCCCTGCTCAACTGCTTCCTGCTCATTGAGTCCCACCCGCGCCACTTCCGGGCTGGTAAAGGTGGCCCAGGGAATGACTGAATAATCCGCCTTGAATTTCTTGAAACGACCGAACAGCCCATTCACCGCCGCATACCAGGCCTGATGGGAGGCGGTGTGGGTAAACTGGTAGGGGCCGGCGACATCCCCCACGGCGTAGATATTGGGAAAGCGGGTCTGGAGAAATTCGTTGAGGGCAAGGGTGCCGTTGGTGTTGGTCTCAATTCCCAGTTCCTCAAGCCCCAGTCCCTGGGTATTGGCCTTGCGGCCAATGGCAATCAACACCTGGTCGAATACCAGACGCAGACTTTCGCCATTGTGATCGGCATAGAGCACCTTGTCGCCATCTTCCGCGGCGAAACGCTCCGCTTGGTGGTTCAGCAGCAACTCGACACCATCGCGGCGCAGGGCGTTGGCCACCAGCTCGGCGGCATCCCCGTCTTCTCTTGGCAGCAGCTGTGACCGCCTTTGCACCAGAGTGACCTGGGTGCCAAGGCGGGCAAAGGCCTGAGCCAGTTCGCAGCCGATGGGGCCGCCGCCGAGAATCAACAGGCGACCCGGATTGTCGCGGATTTTCCACAGGGTTGCGGTGGTGAGGTAATCGATTTGCTCAAGCCCGGGAAAGGGCGGCACCAATGGGTTGGCGCCAGTGGCGATAATAATAGTGGGCGCGCTGAGGGTTTGAGTGCCTTCCTTGGCGGTGATTTCCACCTCCCAGGGGGAGATCAGCCGGGCACTGCCCTGGCGGCAGTCCACTCCCAGTTGGCTGTAACGTTCAACGGAGTCGTGGGGTTCGATGGCCTTGATAACCCTTTGGACGCGATCCATTACAGCAGCGAAATCCGCTTCCGGGCGCAGGGGTTTAAGGCCGTAATTCGGTGCGTGCCTGGCCAGGGAGGCCACCTGGGCGCTTTTGATCAGGGCTTTCGACGGCACGCAGCCGGTATTGAGGCAGTCGCCGCCCATGCGCTCCTTTTCCACCAGGGTCACGCTGGCCTTGACGGTGGCGGCGATATAGGCGCTCACCAGGCCGCCGGAACCGGCGCCGATCACAATCAGATTGCGGTCGAACTGCCTGGGTTTTTGCCAGCCGCGATAGACTTTCGCCCGCTGCAGGGGGGCGAGGAGGGCGCGGGCAAGCCAGGGCAACAGGCCCAGCAGCACAAAGGCGCCGATCAGTCCGGGAGAGAGGATGTCCCCGGCGCTTTGCAATTGCGCCACCTGGGTGCCGGCATTGACGTACACGGCGGTGCCCGCCAGCATGCCCAGCTGACTGACCCAGTAGAACGTCCAGGTTTTCAGGGGTGTCAGCGCCATCACCAGATTGATGAGAAAGAACGGAAACACCGGCACCAGACGCAGGGTAAACAAATAAAAGGCGCCGTCTTTTTCAATACCCTGATTGATGGTTTTGAGGCGGTCACTGAAGCGCTGCTGCACCGTATCCCGCAGTAGATAGCGAGCCACCAGAAACGCCAGGGTGGCGCCAATGGTGGAGGCGAAAGAGATAAGAATCAAACCAGTGGTAAAACCGAAAATGGCGCCCCCCGCCAATGTCATAATGACGGCGCCTGGGATCGACAGTGCAGTCACCGCCACATATACCACAAGGAATATCAGCCAGCTCAACAGCCGGTTTTCACCATAGAAGTTGTGAATAACATCCAGCTGCTGTTGCAGAAAAGCGAGGCTCAGGTAACGCCCGAGGTCGAAGACGAAATACGCTGACATGGCGATAATGACAATGGCGACAATAATCAGCTTGTTGGTATTGGGGTGCACCTGCTATTCCTTTCGGTGAATATAAGTTTGCCAGGTTTTTGTGCTGGGTTAGCCCTCACTGCAGGATGCCCCGTACTTGAAGCAGCTGTAGCAGCGGTGGTGGCCGAGCATCACCCGCGGCTTTAAACTTTCCGACAGGCTGGCGCCCAGGTCGTAATCGCTGTCGTCGTCCACCAGAGTACAGGCGTAGACTCTGACCACCCCATCCGTCTTCACCACCATGCGGCTGAAGGCGCACATAAAATCGGCGCGGCTTGCCGCCGTGTGATAGGTGGTCATGCAGTTTTCCGTAATGTTCGGAGTTTGGACGTGGCTGTCCGGCGGGAAAAAATCGGGGAAGGACACCAGATGCAGATCATCCGGCAAACCGTAGCGGCGCAGATGGGCGCGAAAGCCCTCTTCCACGGCGGCAGTGTCCTCGTCGGGCTGCCACTGCCGCGCCAGGGACAAACCAAAGCCCAGCTCGTGAAGCGCTTTCATGGTGATGAAGGATTCCTCGAACGTGCCTTCACCGCGCCCGGCTTCGTGACGCTCGGGGTCTGGGTAGTCAATGCTGATCCTAAAGCGAATGGGGTGTGCAGCCTGTGCCAGGGGGGATATCTGCTTCAGCCGCTGATAGAGAGGAGCGGTGCCATTGGTCAACACCAGGCAGGGTCGATGCCGGGACCCATAGGCCAGAATATTGTGCATATCCCGGGCGACAAAGGGCTCGCCGCCGGTAAAGGAAAAACTTTCAACCCCCAGTTCAACGGCTTCGTCGATAAAGGGCTTGACGTCCGCCAGGGTCATCAATTGGAGACGATCGTCACCGGGCTTTGAGCCCTCCAGGCAAAACGGGCAGGCGAGGTTGCAGGCGGTGCCGGTGTGGAACCACAGCTCCCGCAACTGTCCTGTCTCAATGTAACCCCGTGGTTCTCCCGCGGGGGTATAAAGCCGGTTTTGCTGGCGGCTGATGTCTTCCGTTTCGATCAGGTTCATCAGCAACAGCCTCCGCCACTCCCACTGCCACCGCCACTGGCCTGTGCTGGCTGATTGTCGAAGGGCAGGCTCTGGCCGCAGCCGGGGAAAATCCCGTAGTGACGCGCAAAGCTGCCGATAAAATCGAAATGGGACGCAAAGCGGGAGTCGTGGAGCATGCGATAACTGTTGCCGCAGACTGGAAATACTCGGCCGGTTGCCATGACATGGTGTTTGTCTAGCACCAGGGCGTTGGGGTGGTGGGGCACTGTGCCTTTGTAAATTACCGCCTGGCCGTAGTCCTCGCAGGCCGGCTCCAGCTGTGCAATCTTGAACAGCCTGTAGGTGGCGGAGTAAAAACGGGCTGGCGAGACCTTTTCGGCAATGGCATTGTTGCCGATGGTGATGGGGCGATCTTCCACCAGGCGGGGGTCGGCGAAGCCTGCGGCTTTGGCCAGGGCGACAAAATCATTCCAGTACAGCGCGCCTGCCAGGCACTCACCGTACAGCACCGGGTCGCTCTGCAGGGCAAGCGGCAGGCGCCGGTCGGCATAGATATCCGAGAAGTAGAACTCGCCGCCGGGTTTCAGCAGGCGATAAACCTGTTCCAGCACCGCGGCCTTGTCGGTACAGAGATTGAGCACACAGTTGGAAACCACAATATCGAAGCTGTTATCGGGCAGATCAAGATCCGCCAGCTGCTCCAGATAGCCCTGGCGAAATTCGACATTGCTGTGGGCATGACCGTATTGTTGACGGTGATAGTCCTGGTGGCGCTGCGCCACTTCCAACTGCTCGGCGGTCATATCCACACCCAGCACGAAACCCGTTTCACCCACCAGCGCGGAAAGGGCATACACATCCCGGCCACTGCCGCAGCCCAGGTCAAGCACACGGGCGCTTTCCAGCAGGGGCGGCACCACCAGCCCGCAACCGTAGTAGCGACTCAACACTTCGTCATGAATATTGCCCAGCACCGGCTTCAGCCACTCCGGCGGCGCCTGGTCGCAGCAGGCATTGGTTTGCAGGTCGTCACTGTGCTGCAGGGTCTGACCGTAGTATTGTTGGACCTTGTCGTACATTCGGCGCTCCTTTGTCGTTGCGCGAATATGAGTGTTAATGAGATGCGAGTCTGTAGGAATTGTTACACAAGTCAAAGTGTTAATGGCATCTCTGCGCACACAAATCGATTTTCAGAAACCATTGGTGTACACAGTTCAGAATTCGATCCAAGTCGGCGGCAGTTAATGCAGCTACGGCTGAATGCTGCAAGTTGCCAAATAGCCATTCTTTCTCAGGTTCTATTGAGGATACGGGCGCTTGATCGGCTGGGAATATAGCTGCTTGATTTTCAGCAATTGCTTTCCACAATAGATGGCAATGGTACATGACGGGATCGAATTTACTCGGTACATGCTTGCGTTCACAGAAGTTTATCAGGCTCAAGTGGAAAGCTGATCTGAGCAAACCCAGTGCGGAGAATGAATTGAAGGCAAACCCGATTGAGTTTCTGCCGTGCATCGCTATTTGCCTCCTAAGGTATGGCAAGTTGTACCGCTTTCTACAACGCTCCAATGGTTGTCAATGTACCTCCTGTAACCGTCGCGGGGAAACCCCGTAACAGATGATCTACGGTGATAGTGAACAAATTTATGCTGCCATTGCCGTGTAGATAGTTGGTGTCCAGAAACGAGCGGTAATCGAGGCAGACAGCCCTTAGTGCCGCATCCGTCACCCTCGGGTCTGAACCAGCGAAAACATAGGCATGGTAATCAGTGACTGGTCTGCTCCTACAAAGCGATCAAAGCTGACGGGGCAATGGTGCAAGCGCTCCTTGCACTATTGGCAGATCCAGCCAAGTTTCAGCAAAGACATGTATCTGCTCGAAGTTGCATAGCAAAGCCTTCATGCCCGCAAATCCGCCGCCCTGATCAGGGTTGACACTTCGGGACATGCAGGCTATTCATCTTGTCCTTTATCTTCTATTCCCTGTCTCTCGACCTGCTTGAGTACTTTGTCGAAATCGCTCTCGAACAGCCGGTCCTGAGCAATGCGGTACTTCTCAAATTCGCTTTCGGCGTGCGCCCTGGCCGTCTCGGCGGAAACCTTGCCCGCGCCCAACAGGATGTCACGCTCTGTGAATTCCAGAAAAGCGTCCAGCCGTGTTGCCCAGTCCTCCATTGTCATCGGGATTTTGCGGCGAGCCCGTTCCTCGGCCAGATCCAGGTAGCTGTTGACGATACGGCCCAAAGATTCAAGCTCGTCACGGCTGAGGTAGTTCTTGGCCACTATCACATCGGTTTTGAGAATTTTGCCCTCTGGGGCGTTCTCCCAGCTGGACAGCCCCATGCGTGGCTTTTCGGCATCTGCCCGCCGCATGATGAGTTCCGCCGCCGTATGGCCGTGGATGGCGAAATGCAGCTTGTTCTGCACCTTGGCGAAAAACGCCTGGGTGGTAGGGGCATCACGGTTGTAATCCACCGCCGTGGCGTAGATGTCTGCCACTTTCTGGTAGAACTTGCGCTCGGAGAGGCGGATCTCGCGGATTTCGGCCAGCAGGTGCTCAAAGTAGTCTTCACCCAGGAAAGCGCCGTTCTCCAGACGCTTCTTGTCCAGTACAAAGCCCTTGATGGCGAACTCCCGCAGCACACTGGTGGCCCACTGGCGGAACTGGGTGGCGCGCACCGAGTTGACCCGGTAGCCCACCGAGATGATGGCATCGAGGTTGTAGTGCTGGGTGGCGTAAGACTTGCCGTCAGCGGCAGTTATCCGGAATTTCCGGATAACTGAATCTTCTGCCAACTCACCGCTGGCAAAGATGTTCTTCAGGTGCTCGCTCACCGTGCGCACATCCACAGTGAACAGTTCGGCCATAAGCCTTTGCGTGAGCCAGACGGTTTCGTTCTCGTAGCGAGCCTCGATGCTCTGCTCGCCAGCCTGACCAGTGAAGATCAGGAATTCGGCGGTGCTGTTGCGGATGAGTTTGGTGCCCATGCTCACCTCCTCGCTACCAAGTCCAGAAATTTTGGACGGCATCTATGGGAATATCCTAAAACTTTGGTCATCTATGAATTTTGCGAAGAGGCGCATTGAATCCAAAAGTGAAGTATACGAATCGTTTGGGACTTACACCCCATCGTGCGTGGATGTACTGAAACTGATTTCGCTCGCTCATCTGAATCCGAGTTTTGAAATTCAGATAAACTTTCTCTAACATTCCAATCACAAGGATGTGTTTTTGCTAACTCAGAAATCCATGCGTTGATACAGTCATACCAATCTTGCAGAGGTTTTTTCTGAACATACCCGAGGAGGATGACAGTCTCGTGGTCTTTTCCGTGCATGCCCAGCTTGAAGCGCTGAATCCCGCCAGACACACTTTCGCCACCAGTCACATACTCGCGTTCCCTAGATTTTGTTGGTGCAGGAAGTCTTTTTCCTTCGATAACAATGATTGGCTGATATTTGCTGTATGCCACCCCCTGAATAGTGACGGATTGCACAGGTTTGGCAGACAGGTCTACCTTCCTCCGTCCTTCCTGGCGCTGTTCATGTCGGAAATAGACCATTGGAAATTCCTCGTTGGCACGAGATTGAAGAAAGTCGTGGAATTGACCGTTCAAATCTTCCTCCGCTTCCGCAAACGGGCGATCAGGATCGTTTTTCCAGGGGAGCAGAGAACTCCAAATGAAATCAATAGTCTGATCGATCAGAGAATTGCAGATAGCGGTTTTGGCAAGTCGTCCGATGGAATTGACCGCTTGCGACATAGCTTAGAATCCTTGCTGTTGCAGTTCGACCAATGTTTCATCTGCATCGCGGATGGCGGTCGATGGTATCCAATGCCGCAGGCGATCCGGTTTGATGATAATCAGAGTATTCCCTTCATAAAAACGCACGATGCGATTGGTGCGAAAAGCTGCGGCATCATGTTTGAAAAGGAGTGTTCTCAAATGCTCCGACCAGTCGTCCGGCCAATCGAGTTCACTGGTCTTGCCAAAGGTGAAAGCTTGGTAAGCCACGCCGTCTGCTGTTCCATTACGTTCAGCATGTAAATTCGAATAAATGCTACCAAGCAGCCTAACGAAGGTATTTGAATAGATTTCAAAAATCTCATTATTAACAGATTCAGTTATCGCAAGAGAGTTTTGGCCAATTCGAATTAAAGGCGCGTAAATGCTTGATGCATCAGAAAGCAAAATTTCCTCCCACCAAGAAAGTTTCTTGAAGCCGTCAGGCTCAGGCCAAGGAAGCTCCTCAATGTCTCGTTTTAGAATTGAGGTAGATTTCCCAATGAGAGCTCTCGAGCTTTTAAGTAGACTGAAAACCCTGAGTGTATTACGGAGTTCCTCAAAAAGTCTGGCGAATTGAGCCAAATGAACTTCGTCTTCTTTCTGTGCATTGATGCTGACGATACTGTTGCGAAATGTGAGATCACCCGTTAGCCACAAAGCAGAGGGCAAAATTTCATTTTCACCGATCAAAAACATTGGAGGCGTAAATCGCGCGGGTTCACGTGGCGCCTCAAACTTTATATCATTAACAATTCCGATTGATTCAATACGAATTCCATTTGCAGTCAGTGCATCTATCGGAAGATATCGTTTTCCCGTAAGCCATTTAGCTTCTTTGCTACTATTTCCTACAGTGAACCCTTCCCCATGAGTCCACCCTCTTTCCGAAAGGTATTCCTTCAGCGTGGGCCACTTCATGATTTTTCCGGCTAGGTGCGTTAACCTGCCGCCACCAAGAAGATTCACCTTCCAAATCCAAGGACTGGTTTCGGCGATGACTTGAGAAACGAGATGATAGTCGTAGTGATCGAGTTCAAAGCCCAGGCGTTCATGGACACTTTTGGTTCTACGGAAAGTCAAATGCCGTATCTCGTGCTCGCGTGAGGGTTCTTCTGATCGAATGACAAGGGCTACTGTTTTCGTATCTGCAGACTCAAAAAGATTCCTGATAGACACAAAATCAAGCACCGTTTCTATAGTATGTGATCGAAGAAAACGAGCCGTAAATATACGAGTCTTTGCGTTGTAGAGGAAGCCACTTGGTTGGATAAGACACATGTGACTTCCATGACCAAGAAGGGTTGCGCATTCTTCCATTACCCGGTAAGCGATTTGACCGTCGGGAATAGGAATATCCTCCAATTCTTTTCGGCGAGTTGATTTTGCTGCTAGAGTGAGTTTCGAATCGAATGGTGGATTCCCCACAATGGTTGAAAAGCCATTTGGCGAACTTTCTCGAAGGCTTTCCAGGTTCTCGAAAAAGTCCCCGACAAACAGATTCCGTCCGATCAATTTATCGAATGTGAGATGATTCCAAATCACCTTCGGCTGAAGCGCATCGCAGACTGCCAAAGCAAGATTGAGCGCGGCGACATTGGCGGCCTCAGGTAACTTTTCCACACCGAAAATCGATCTCTTGAGAATCTCCTTGAGAAGAGGAACACTTGGACGATCCCAGTTGTTCTGGCTTTGCCACTGGTGGATCAATCGACGAAAAGCCCCTACCAGAAAAATACCTGAACCACAGGTCGGGTCGAGTACCTGTTCACCTCCTGTTATCTTGTCGTAGGGCATGACGTGATCCAAGATCAAATCAGCAACAAACGGAGGCGTGAAAATGGCTCCAGTCCCCGATTGGGCAAAGTGTTGGTAGAGATGGCTAATCACCTCCACCGGGACGTATCTGAAGGAAAACTGTTTCCAAAGATACATTTGCCGATTGATCGTTTTCGCTTCCAAGAGCGTGACAAACTCTGACAAAACAGTGTGGCTCAACGCTCGCTCGATTCCCGGCAGTTCAAAGATATCACCATTGAACTTTGTTTTGAGTTGCGTGAGCATTCCTCGAACGGCATTCGTTTGACCACTTTTTAAAACATCGATAAACGTTGTCGCTCCTGTGGCAAATTCGTCGAACCAATCGACCGGAAATACTCCCCTATCCTCCAAATATTTGGTGAAGATAAAGAGGAGAAGAAGACGGCGCATGACAGGCTGAGTTGCCCCGTGCAAAGCTTTATCGGCATCTGTGGCAGCTTGAATCAACAGCTTGTGCGCAGATTTGTCAGCGCAGGCCCACTCTACGTTCTCTGGATCCTCCCAAAAGGTGCCGTTGGATAGCCTGAATGCCGAAAATCGCCGAACCTTTTTTTCATCCAAAGCACACGAGATGGCAGAAGCGATGCCAATCGATTCGGCTGGCTTGTAAATACATGAAGCGCTCCGCTTGTTCCAAAACTCTGGTCCAGCAGCACAGCGCAGAACGTCCACTTGGGTTGACCATTCAACATAAAGCAACGGCGCAGTGCCATTGAGCCACACTCGGTGGTGTAGCTCGGCGATTTGCTCCCGGGTGTATACGTTGCTGCTATTGTCAACCACGTAGGCAGCAACCTGCGAGGAACGCTCGTCACTGAATCGCCGGAAGAAAATGTAATCGATACCTATGCCTTTACCACTTTTCGGGTCTTGCAGGAGTGCCGCTTCACGTTGAGCCACTTTCTCCGCAATGGAACATGGCGGGAGCTGGTCATTCTTGACTGAGACCAACCCCGAAAGCGTCGCGTTGCCTACTTTGGGCGGTGCGAGATGTAGAGCTTGCAGTAGCGCACTCATGACGGTAAAAGGCGGATTACGCCGCGAACGATGCCCTGAACCTGAAGATCCCATGCGGGAATCAGATCAGGGTATTTAGGGTTTTCACTGCGAAGCCAGGCGCAACCATCTTGTTCCTTGATAAAGGTCTTCAAGGTCGATTCGTTGTCGATCAGCGCGGCGACCACATCTTGGTTCTTGAAATGCATGCATTTTTCAACGAGGACAAGATCTCCGTCAAAAATATGACGTCCAACCATGGAATCGCCACAAGCCCGCAGCAGAAATGCATTTCGACGGTCGGTAATGCCAAAAGAGCTAGGGTTCACGGCAAAACGAGATTCGACACTCTCTTCCGCTAAGACGGGAACTCCTGCCGGGATGCCACCCAGCACTGGCAATCCAATAGTTTTCTCCGTCAACCTGTAGCCCCATTTGTTCCCAATATCATCAGCAAGATAGCCTTTGGTTTTAAGAGCCTTCAAATGATCTGCCGCCGCCCGCGTGCTGGCATATCCAAAATGGGTACAAATCTCTCTTAAAGACGGCAAGCCTCCCCCAGCCTCCCAGTGTTCGATGCAGAAAGCGAGAATAGCGGATTGCTTATCGGTAACTCTAATTAGTTCACTACTCATTCGATTAGTATCAGGCTATTATTCAAGGCGGTCAATACCGTTTCGCATGCTGAAAAACAACATCGGTGAAATAGGCCGATACGATAGAGAGATCGCTACCACTGGCGATTTTCGCTTTGATGAAATCGGACACATTGCCACGGCTGTGGTTGTCCTTGATACCAAACTGGCTTGAACCTTTAGTTGTCATCACCCTTCCTTGATATTTCGTCATGTGCCTTGCCGCTGACAACCCATTGATCAACCTCCGAAACCTTGAATTTCCAATGTCTGCCGACCCGGTGGGCGGGTAGCCCCTTCGCGTCTATCCAGCGATAAATGGAGTCCCGTGTGACGCCAAGATGTTCGGCGATCTGTTCAACGGATAACCAGGGTTCAGTCATGGTTCAGCCTGTAATCAGAATTATTTGATGGCAATTTTAATCTTACAGAGTCGTATTAAATCGTAAAGGCGGTAATCTAGCAGGGAATGGAGTTCGAAGCCACTCTCCTGAGATGAAGTCTCCTGAGATGAAGAATGCAGGATGTCAGGGTTAAGATGATTTAGCCGTGTTTCTTCTATGGGAGGCTAGTCTGGCGTGGTTTTAGGTAAAACCCATCAGGGTGACAATCTGTGAACGAGGCGGCTGACAAACAACGCTGCATACCAGCCTAGACTCTATTTGTGGCTGGAGCTGAAGACAGTTTCAAGATCCTTGGCGACGCTGGTCCAGGTGGACACACAGTAGGGAACAACAAAGGTCAATGCAACCTTCAGCCAGTCGGGCGAATGCCCCGCGGAAATGGTATCCCCCTGATTGATCAGCACCAGGATGGAACCCACCACCAACGCCAGTTTGGTGGCGCGGGTTATGGTTTTGCCATTGATAGCCAAACGCAATGCCGCGCGGGTTTTAGGGGTGTAATTTTTTGACAATGTCATGGCAATGGTACTCACCATCCCGTCAAAGATGGTTGCTCTGATGGCCGTGGAGATGCTCCATCACTCGGGACACTTCGGTGTCACTGGCCTTGCCATACATGAAGGGAATGGCGCGCAATAAAGCCCGCAGTTGGCGCACATAGCGGCGGCAGTGGCGGCATATCAACAGATGCATTTTCAGGGCAAGGCGCTGGCGGCGGCTGATGTTGCCATCAAGCAGCTGGTCGGCGTTGTCAACAACCTCTCGACACTTCAGCATTCGCCGGTCTCCTCATAATGATCCACAAGTTTAAACAATTGACTTCTCGCTCTGTGGAGAATGACTCTGGCATTGGATGCGGAAAGCGACAGTTCGTTACAGATTTCCTCAAAAGAAAACCCGCTGGTATCGCGCAATTCAAGTATGGCGCGTTGATTGGGGGGCATGGCGTTGAGCAGTTCCTCCAGGCAATTGGCCAGGTCTTCGCGCATCAATAAATTTTCCGGCGTATCCATATTCCACTGCATCGGCGGTGACTGCCAGTGGCCGTTGTGGCTGAAACGGTCAGCCAGTGCATCGCCGGACTCGTCAGCGGATTGCCAGTCACTGAACAGCAGTTCGCGACCCCGTTGCCGAAGTTGCATTCTGGCTGCGTTGATGACGATTCTGCCCAGCCAGGTGCGAATGTGGGCGCGCCCCTCGAACTGACCGATGGCTTGATGAGCCTTGAGCCAGGCATTTTGCACCACTTCTTCCGCTTCGGACTGGCCAACAATGGGTACGGCAAGGGCGATCAGGGCGCGGTGATGATCCCGCACCAGTTCGGCAAACAAAGCCTGATCGCCAGCTTGAAGCTTTTGTAATTTGTCGTTGTCCATGGATTCGATTTTCGTTTTGGCCTTTGTGTACAGCTTCTACAGAAAGCTCTGTGGTGTCATTTTCAGAAATAAAATCCGTTGATGGCGAGCATATTACAGTACTCCATGGATAGGGAGTCGAAGGATGATATTTCTCCCATGCTGGCAACAAACAAGTCTGAACGCTGCGCAATTGCATGGATTTTGGCTGGACTCGGCGGATTAGCACGTGCACCGGCGCAATTTGACGGCTAGAATAAAGCCATGCGCGCCTTCACTGTTCTTTTGCTGTTGCTATCGGTTGCCTTTCAGGGCATCGCGGCCACCCATGTCTTTGAGCCGCCCTGTCCCATGGAAGCAGATATGCACAGCGGAATGATGGCAGATGTCGGCGCCCCCGGTGATTGCTGCAACGACGCTGATACAGCGGCAAAAACCGGCAAGCTGTGTAAAAACGCACAGAACTGCAGCCCTTCCCAAGTTTTTACTCTTGCCTCCTTCACTGCATTGGTCGACGTGCCCTTTAGTGTTCTACCGGCGCCCAGGATCAATGATTTTGCCCCCCCGCCAACCCCCGGCGATATCTGGCGGCCACCCGCCTATAACTGAATCCCACTGCCTGTGTGCAGTCCCAGACCGTTGTTAATGATAACGGCCTGAGACCCCGGCTGGCGCCCATTGCCTGGGCGTGCGGTCTGTTCTATTCGAACCCAGTATTCGGACTCAGTTTATGTCTTACTTACCTGCTGGAGTCTCTGTGCTCCAAAGAATTCTGGCGATCCTGTGGCAAACCGGATTGTTAACGCTTGTGCTTGTCAACGCGGCGCAGGGGCGGCTTGCCGAGCTGCAGCCCCTGTCGCTGGAGGCTGCGCTGCAGGCAGCTCAAACCCATTCCCAGGCGCTGGTCGCTCAGAATGCGGCGGCTTTTCAGGCGCGGCAAATGGCGGTGAATGCCAAACAGTTGCCTGACCCCATCCTGGGCTTGGCGGTGAACAATTTGCCTGTCAATGGCGCTTCCCGCTACAGCTTCAATGATGAACCCATGACCATGGCGTCGGCAACCCTCAGCCAAACCTTTACCCCTTTCGATAAGCGCAGCGCCCGTGAAAAGGTGTTTGAGCTGGAAGCGAAGAGCGCCGAGGCCGCCTATGTGCTGGCATTGCGGGATTTGCGTCAGCAAACAGCCCTGGCCTGGTTTGACCGTTATTTTCAGCAGCAGCTGATTGAGTTGTTGTCTGCCCAGCGCAGCGAAGCCCGTTTGCAGGTGGAGGCCGCCGAAGCGGCCTACCGTGGCGGGCGCGGTTTGCAGGCGGATATCTTTGTCGCCAAAACCAGTGTCGCAAATATTGAAGACCAAATATTGCAGGCTCAGGCACAGCGCGACAATGCCATTGTCACTCTGTCGCGCTGGGTGGGTGAGCTGGCGTCGCTGCCCCTTGGTGATGTTCCAGACCTGTCGCAAAGCCATTATGCCGAACATGAACTGGAGCACAGCATCAAGCAGCATCCCCATATTGCCTGGATGCAGACAAAAGAATCGACGGCTTTGGCCGCGGCGGAAGCTGCCCGTCAGGAAAAACGCAGCGACTGGAATCTGTCGCTGACCTACAGCCAGCGCAGCCACAACTTCCCCAATATGGTTTCGCTGGGGGTCAGCGCGCCATTGCAGTGGAATCAGGGCAATCGCCAGGATCGAGTGGTTTCTGCCCAGCTGGCAAAGGCCGACCAGGCGCGGGCGGAGCGGGAGGAAATGGTGCGCGAGCATCTCGCCGAAACCCGGCGCTGGCTTATCGCTTGGCGCAGCCATCTGGCGCGGCTCGATCATTTTGATACCAGTTTGATTCCCCTGGCTCGGGAGCGCACCCACGCCGCACTGGCGGCTTACCGTGGCGGTAGGGGAAATCTGGCGGCGGTGATCGAGGCTCGGCGCGCCCAAATCCATACCCAGGTGGAACGTTTGCGAGTGGAAATGGAAACCGCCGCCCTTTGGGTTGCGCTTGAATTTGTCACTGTTGCAGACATTGCCCCTGACGCACAGCCCGCAACCATGTCCTTCCATTTGTCGAACAGTCTGGAGCAATAATATGAATCCTAAACATCCTGTTTTGGCACTGCTGGCCGCCGGACTTTTGATCGCTGGGTTATTGATTGCCGGTGGTCTGAGCCTTTATCAGCTGGGGTTGCGCGCCGGTATGGCGTCGCCCTCTGTACACTCAAAAAGTCATGACTCCGACACCAAAGACGCCGTCGATCCCTCAACCTGGAGTATCGCCGAGGGCGAAGCCGCGACCCGGCGCCACAGCGAAAGTGGTCTCAGGGCGGGGGATATCGACCCGGTTACCCGCCGGGAAATCCTCTATTATCAAGACCCGATGATGCCAGGGAAAAAATTCGAGGCACCGGGAAAATCCCCCTATATGGACATGATGCTGGTGCCCGTTTATGGCGGTGGCGCGCGGAAGTCTGATGCAAGTGGCGACGAGGGTGTCGTCATTAGTTCGCGGTTGCAACAGAATATGGGTATGCGTACTGCAAAGGTGGAGGTTGGCGACATAAAACCCCAGGTTCTGGCCGTGGGCGCCATTGCCTGGAATGAGCGGGATCAGGTCAATATTCAGGCGCGCGCCCTCGGTTATGTGGAAAAACTCCATGTGGATGCAAAACTGGATACCGTCACCGCCGGACAGCCATTGCTGGATCTCTATGTTCCCGATTGGGTGGCTGTGCAGGAAGAGTTTTTAGCGGTGCAGCGTATGGAAGCTGTTGGCGTCGATGAATTGCTGGAGGCCTCCCGCAGCCGCATGCGCCAAAGCGGTATGGCGGATGAGCACATTCGCCTGGTGGAAAAAA